>JAQCNN010000118.1 GCA_028275005.1 Salinirussus sp. | reverse complement strand
GGGCTCGCGGACGCAGATACTGAACGTCATACCGTGTGGTTGACCGCGCCGGAAAAAAAGGCCAGTCACCCTCTCTGTCACCGTCCCTGTCGGGAACGGGAACGACGAAATGAAGGGCTCGCCGGAGCGACGGACAGGTAGTGAACGCGAACGACCGCGCGATCACCGCCCTGGTGATGCTCGCCCACGGGGCCGTCCACACCTACGAACTCGCCATCCCGATCTTCGTGGTCGCCTGGATCGACCAGTTCGAGGTTATCTCGCTGGGCGTCGCGCAGCTCCCGGTCAACACCGCCACCGTCGGCGCTATCGTGACTGTCAGCTACGGGCTGTTCGGCCTCGGGGCGCTGCCGGGCGGGGTGCTCGTCGACCGGCTGGGCTCCCGTCGGCTGATCAGCGCCTGTCTCGCCGGGATGGGTCTGTCGTATCTCCTGCTCGGTCTGGCCCCGAATATGCTGGTCATCGGACTGGCGCTCGTGGTCTGGGGTGTCGCCGCCAGCGTCTACCACCCCGCCGGTCTCTCGCTGATCAGTAAGGGGGTCCACGAGCGTGGCACCGGCCTCGCCTACCACGGCATCGCGGGCAACCTCGGGATCGGGCTGGGCCCGCTGGCCGCCGCGCTGTTGCTCGTCGCCGTCGACTGGCGGACCGTTGCACTGGTGCTCGGTGCGCCCGCGCTGCTGGCGGCGCTGTATGCCGCCCGTGCGGACTTCGACGAGACCGCCGCCGTCGAACCGGTGGCCGACGGCGGCGAGACCGACGACGGCACCGGCGGCTCGAAGGCCGACGCCGGGGTGGACTCGCTGGGGGAGTTTCTCGCCGAGTCCCGGCGGCTGTTTGCCGGTGTCTTCGTGCTCGTCTTTGTCGTCGTCATGTGTTCGGGGCTGTACTACCGCGGCGTGTTGACCTTTCTGCCCGAGTTACTGCGCGGGCTACCCGGCTTCGAGCCGGTGCCGGTCGGCGCACTGTTGCCCGAGCCGGTACGTTCGCTGCTCGGGGTCTCCGCGGAGGGCGCTCGGACACTCAGCCCGGGAGACTACTTCTACTCCGGGCTGCTGTTGATGGGGGTGGTTGGCCAGTACGCCGGCGGGAAGCTCAGCGACCGGATCCCCGTCGAGTACGGGCTCTCGGGGGCCTTTGCGGTGCTTGCCGTCCTCGCCGTCCTGTTCGTCCCGGTCTCGGCGATGGGGCTGGGGCCGCTGCTTCTCTTTGGTCCCGTCCTCGGTATCTTCCTCTTTGTCGTCCAGCCGATGTACCAGGCGACGGTCGCGGAGTACACCCCTGCCGGGACACGCGGGCTCTCATACGGGTTCACCTATCTCGGTGTGTTCGGCGTCGGCGCCCTCGGCGGCGGGGTCGCCGGCGCGCTGCTTGCCTTTGCCGACCCGACCGCGCTGTTTCTGACACTCGCCGGCTTCGCGACCGTCGGCTCGCTCGTGGGGCTGACGCTGGCCCGGCTTCGCCGGGGCACGTAGCCGCCCCTCCGAGACGGCCGACACAGTAAGTGTCCGTAGCCACAACCCGACACGTGACGAAGATCAGCGAGACGTACATCGAGAACCGCCACCGGGTCCAGCCAAACCACGCCAACAACTACGGCTCGGTCCACGGGGGAAACGTGATGAAGTGGATGGACGAGGTCGGCGCGATGTCGGCGATGCGGGCGGCCGACAACCCCTGTGTCACCGCCAACGTCGACCAACTGTCCTTCGAGGCGGGTGTCCCGACCGGCGACACGGTCGTCATCGAGGCCTACGTCTTCGAGACCGGACAGACCAGCCTGCAGGTGCGGCTGAAGGCCTTTCAGGAGGACCCGGAGACCGGCGAGCGCGAACCCACGACGGAGTCGTACTTCGTCTTCGTCGCCGTCGACGAGGATGGCCGACCGACCGCTGTCCCCGAGGTGACCGCCAACAGCGAGCGCTGCCAGCGCCTCCGGGAGGCGGCACTCGAGGGCCGGGACTGACCGCCGCCCGTGACAGCAGCCCCGAAACCCCGGCCCGACACCGGTCACCGCGGGTGTGTCTGACGTAAAGCCTAAGCGGGCCGCGACCAGGACACACGGTATGGGACTCATGAGCAAGATTCTCGGTGAGAACGGGGGCGCCCGGGAGACCGAGGACTACGTCACACTCGATGCCGGAGCTGTCGAACTCGGGGACGTGAACGCGGACACGCTGGTCCATATCGCCGACATCGGGGACAAATCCGACGTCGTCGGGATCAAGGACGCCGTCTACGACGGCGACGTCGTCATCGCGGACATCACCCGCCACAGCACCTCGGACCGGACGATGGAACACATCACGGACGAACTGAAGCAGGTCGCCCGCGAGGTGGGCGGCGACATCGTCCAGAAGGACGACGACCAACTCATCATCACGCCCGCCGGCGTCCAGATCAGCCGCGAGCGCCTCGGGCAGTAACCCCCTCCCACACCCTACTGCCCGGCGGAACAGACACGGCAGGCGGGTCCAGCCGTAGTCCACCCCGGACAGCTGCGTCGGGTGAGACTGGGCGGGCCGGCGGTGTCGAGTGAGACACCCGCGCGCACCGGGCGCTCTCCCGCCCCGTCCACACCGCCGCGGCGATCCCGACAGACATACAGTCCCGCGCCTGGCAGTCGATCCCATGTCGAGATTCGGTGTCGACGGCCGAAACGCCATCGTCACGGGCGCCAGTCAGGGTATCGGAAAAGGGATCGCCGAGCGACTCGCCGAGGCGGGTGCGAACGTCGCCATCTGCTCGCGGGCCCAGGACCGGGTCGACCCCGTCGCCGAGGCCATCGAAGACGAGGGTGGGACGGCCTTCGCGATGGAGTGTAACGTCCGGGACACCGAGGCCGTCGAGGCGTTCGTGGACGCGACCGTCGAGGAGTTCGGTGGCGTCGACCTCCTCGTCAACAACGCCGGCGGGGAGTTCCTCGCCGACTTCGAGGAGATAAGCGAGAACGGCTGGAAGGCTATTGTCGACCTCAACCTCCACGGCACCCGCCACTGCGCGCAGGCGGCCGGCGAGTACATGCGCGAGAACGGGGGTGGCGACATCATCAACATCTCCAGTGTCAACGGCCAGCAGCCCTCCCCCGGCGAGAGCCACTACGGCGCCTCGAAGGCGGCGGTCATCGACCTGACAGAGACCCTCGCCACCGAGTGGGCCGAGGCGGAAATCGCGGTCAACTGTGTCGCACCGGGGCTGATCCAGACGCCGGGTGTCGCGGAGACACTGGGGATCGACGCCGACGAGATGCCTCCACGCGAGCGGGTCGACCGCCGGATCGGGTACGCCGAGGATATCGCCGATGTCGTCCAGTTCCTCGCCAGCCCTGCCGCCGCGTTCATGACCGGTGAGACGGTCACGGTCAGGGGTGTCCCCCGTGCGGGCAACTCGATGAGCGAGGACCTCGGGCTCGAGGACTGACCGTCAGGCACGAACGGCAGCGCGAGTCGGCGCCTCACGGGCGATTCCCGATGCGCCGCCGGCTCAGACGCTGTCGGGTTTCTCGGCGTCGTCCTCGACGTCGCGTTTCATCGAGTCCCGCCGGGCCTTTGCGCCACGGCCGGTGGCCCCCTCCAGAAAGTCGTTTTTCACCGTGACCGCGTCCTCGGCCGCGTCGACGTGTCCCTCGGCGATGACGTCCTCGGCGGGTCGCTCCTCGATGTTGAGCGCGACCCGGTCCTTCTTGCTGCTGTACTCGACGGTGCCGCCGACGACACGGTCGAAGACCGGATTGTCGGGGTCGTCGACGACCAGCAGCGTCCCGCCGTTGTACTCGGTCTCGCCGGTCACCTCGCCGAAGTGCTCCTCGACAAACGCCTCCATATCCTCGACGCGGTCGGAGAGGTGCTCCCCGCGTCGCATCTTGTACTCGCGCATAGCCGGGCATTTGCGAGGGCGCGTTTTACCTCTTTCGTGGCGCGCCCGCGGCCGACCGAAACGGTTAGCTCCGGTGTTCGAGCGACCCGTGGTGACACTCCGGACAGAAGTCCCCTGCCCGCAGCGAGGAGCCCTCTACCGGCGTCGAGAAGTCACACGCCGGGCAGTGGAAGCTCCCCTCTGGCACCGTCACTGCCGTGCTGGTGGGCTCGACCTCGGTTGGCGTCTCGCCGTCGGTCTCCGGCGCCCAGTCGTCGTCGTCCTCGTCGTCGTCCTCGGGCCACTCCGCCACCGCACCGGTAGCCACAGCGTGTTCCTCCCCGCCTGTGCCGTTCTCCTCGGGCCACTCACCCGGCGCTCGTTCGTCGGCCTCCTCTTCCTCCTCCGCGTCGAGGATGACGCCGTCGTCCTCCTCGGGGTCCGGGGCCACGTCTGCCTCCGGTGTCGGGGGTGAGGGGGTGGTGTCGGACCCGGTCGCGGCCGTCTCTGTCGACGGGGTCGACGCCACACCGGCCCCGTCGACCCTGTCGCCGGCACCGTCCGCCGCGCTCGCCTGCCCCGTCGGGTCGGCGCTGTCGGCGCTGTCGGCGCTGTCGGCGTCGGCCTTCCCGGTGACCCCGTCGGGTGTCTCGCCGTCCTCGGTGTCTGCCTCGGAGAGGTCGTCGCCGACGATGTCGGAGGGGGTCTCGAGCGTCGTGACCTCCTTGTTCTCCGAGACGACCCGCTCGGTCCCACACCGGGTGCACGTCTCGGTCTCGCGAATGGTACTGACCACCTCGCTCCCCTGTTCCTCGCGCTCGCGCTCGACCGCGCCGTCGTCGAACGCGTGCCCGAGCACGGAACACTTCAGGCTCATTGTCACGAGATGGCTGCCTGTGGCACATAAGCGTACTGCTTAGGCGGATCCAAGAGCCGTGGCGTGTGCCACAGCCCCTGTCGGGCGCCGCGAGCGTACAGTATAAGGTTCGCGACGGCGTTATGTCCGGATATGCGAGCGAAGCCCAAGCACCGGGACCGCAACGAGACGGAGGTAGCGGTGCTGGATGCCCTCGCCGACCGCCGTGAGGAGGGGATGACTGTCTTCGAACTCCGCTCGCACGTCGACGAGGATATCGACACCCTGGAGGAGGCGTTGGGTGACCTCAAGGAGGACGACCTCATCGAGACCCGAAAGGAGCGAAACCGGACGGTTATCCTCCCCGATACGGCCGCTGTCGGCCCCGACGAGTCCGACGAGGACGAGGAGCCCGACATCTTCGACCGGATCCGCGACCGACTCCCGTTCTAACCCCGCCGCGCGAGCGCAAGCACCCCCAGTAGTGCAGCCAGCACGGCGACGACACCGAACCCTGGACTGCCAGCCCCGGCGGTCGGTGTTGCCCCCCTGTCGCCCGCGGTCGGAGCGGCGGTAGTCGGCCCCGGGGTCGGTGTTGGCTCCCCCGTGGTCGTCACCGCCGGCGCCGGCTCGGACGTGACTGTCGGCTCGACTGTGGAGACCGGCTCCGGCGTGGCCGGGGGCTCGGTCGCCGTCACCGGCTCCGGTGTCGAAGTCGGGGTCGCGGTTCCGTCGGGGGTCGACTGCCGGTCCGCGACCACGACTGCGAACGTCGAGTAGCCCGGCGCGACGACCTCGAATCCGTTCCCGCCGAGGTGCCGGGTCGTGACCCGCTGCCACCCGCCCTCGTGGTACCGGTACACCGTCACCGCGCCGGGGTCACTCGGCGCGACGGCCGCGTCGAGGCTGAACTCGAAGGTGCCCCGGCTCACGCGGTCGGCGAGGTTCCCTTCGACCTCGACTGTGAGGTAGCTGCGAACGTCGCCCGTGACGGCCGGAACGGTGGCCGGCGGCGCGTCGGTCGCACGCACACGCATCTCGTTGTCGACGTTCGTCCCCATCTCGAACGTCGCGGTCACCTCCTCGACGGTCATGGCGTCGGTCCCGACACCGTCGAGTGGGGCCACGACTGGGTCACGAAGCTCGACGTTGTCAATTTCGACAGACGCCGCGCCGGAGGAGCCCTCGGTGACCGTCGCGACCGTCCGCTCCGGTGTCGTCGCCGTCGTTGTCGTGGTACCCGAGGTCGACTCCGAGGGGTCGGCCTCGACCTCCGCGAAGCCGGCGGAGTAGCTAATATTGTCCAGCCGGATCCGGGCCCCGGTGTCGGTTTCGGTGACGGTGAAGTTGGTCGCGTCACCCTTGTAGAGGGCGTTCAGCTCCGACTCGGGGTCGCTGACCCCCCACTCGCTGAGCTGTGAGTCGGGGATCTCCGCCTGGTAGAAGCCGCTGTGGTCGTTCCCGGCGACCGTCTTCGTGGGCGCGGCGACCCACACCCGCAGCGACTGGTTCACCACGCTGGGTGTCGAGAACCGCTGTGCGTTTGTCGTGACGCTCATCCCCTTCAGGTTGTTCC
>JAQCNN010000117.1 GCA_028275005.1 Salinirussus sp. | reverse complement strand
AGGGCGGTGATCGCGCGGTCGTTCGCGTTCACTACCTGTCCGTCGCTCCGGCGAGCCCTTGTGTTCGTCGTTCCGCCCCCTCCCAGCGAGGGGAGGGGGCCGGCTTTTTGATCGGCGCCGCCAACCACACGGTATGACGTTCAGTATCTGCGTCCGCGAGCCCCACGAGGGCGAGGACGGCGAGGGACAGACCCGCTACGGCGTGGCCGTCACGACCCGGTTACCGGCGGTCGGGACGCTCTGCCCGTTCGTCAACGAACACGGTGCGGTGGCCACGCAGAGTTTCGTCAACGTCTCACTGGGCCGGCGAGGGGTGGCGTGCCTGGCCGACGGGCTGGCCGTCGAGGACGCCCTAGAGGCACAGCTGAGCGCCGACGAGGCGGCCAGCAAGCGCCAACTCCACGGCGTCGGCGCCGACGGGGAGTTCACCTTCTCCGGCACCGAGTGCAGGGACTGGTTCGGCCACACGGCCGGGGACGGCTACACCGTCGCGGGCAACCTCCTGACCGGTGAGGCCGTCGTCGAGGCGACCGCGGCGGCCTACGAGGCGGGCCGCGGGGACGACCGCCCACTGGCCGCCCGGTTGGTCGACGCCCTCGCGGCCGGTCACGAGGAGGGCGGGGACAGACGCGAGGAGCTACACGTCCAGAGTGCGGCGCTTCGGGTCCGGCGGACCGACGACCCGGGTCCGGGGGAGCGCCCGCTCTACGACGACCTCCGGGTCGACGCCACGGAGACGCCGGTTGCGGACCTGCGGGAGACGTACGAACTCGCCCGCGAGGGCAACAGGATGGCAGCAGAGCGGGCAGCGGAGCGGGCCGAGGAGGAGGGCGGGAACTGATCAGACCGTCAGTTCGAAGAGGTCGTCGCCGACGTGGTGCAGCGACTCGACGACCCGCCCCTCCTGGCCGACCATCCCGTCGCCGTCGGCCAGTGCCCGGCCGACCGCGAGCACCTTGCCGTGGCTCTCCTCGTCGATGACGACCAGGTCACCCTCCGCGACCGCCTCGTCCGCGGCGACGATACCGGGGCGCATCACGTCGGCGCCGTCGGAGACGAACTGGACGGCGCCGGCGTCGACGGTGACGGTCCGCTTTTCCGGGGGGTGCTGGTTTGCGCCCTTCACCGTCAGGAACGGGTCACCCGAGAGATAGCAGACGAGCGGCTCCCCGTCGACGAGGACGACCTCCCAGTCGTCACCCTCAAACTCGACCTTCTCGAAGGAGTCCGCCGCCAGGTCGACCCCGAGCTGGTCGGCAAGCGCCTCGCGGACCTCCCTGACTGCGTCCGAGCGGAGGTGATGGCGCGACTTGACATCCATACCGATGGGTGGCGCGGGCGGCGGATAAACGGCTCGCTCGCGCGTCCGCGCCAGGGCGATAGGGCGGCCCGCACAGGCGGGTCCTTGCCCCGCCGGTTCCAACAAACCCATATACCGGGTGTGCGTAGCCGCGGTCATGTGGCGCTCGGGGTCGGACCGGACGGAGGTAACCTGCATCGCGTGCGGGGAATCCGTCCCCCGCTCGAAAGCACGCGAGTACGACAAGGACGGCAACCGGTGGGAGCGTCGTGGCAAGGAGTTCGAACACCTCTGTAAGGGGTGCTACGGCGAGTACTGCCACCAGCCGCGACAGGGGCTCGAGGAAACCCTCACCGAGGCCGGTGCCGGCGAGACCGACCGCGAGGCGTTTCTGGCCGCGTACACCGAACTCAGCGACGGG
>JAQCNN010000105.1 GCA_028275005.1 Salinirussus sp. | reverse complement strand
TCCGTGCGAGGGCAGACGCTGGTCGGCGAGGTTGCCTCCACAGACATGGACAAGACCGTCGTCGTCGAGCGCGAGTACGACGTCAAGGTACCGAAATACGACCGGTATATGAAGCGGCGCAGCCGGGTTCCGGCGCACGCGCCGCCCTGTCTCGACCTCGCGGTCGGCGATACGGTCACAGTAGCAGAGACACGACCGCTCTCGAAGACCAAATCACACGTAGTGGTCAGCATCGACGGCGGTGAGAAGTGATGGAGGCGCTCAACGCCGACGTCACCCAGGGTCTAGAGAAAGGGTCGCTGGTGACGTGTGCGGACAACACGGGCGCCCGCGAACTGAAGCTCATCTCTATTGCCGGCTACTCCGGCACCCACAACCGCCACCCGAAGGCAGGGCTGGGCGACAAGGTGACGGTCTCGGTGACAAAGGGCACCCCGGAGATGCGACGGCAGGTGCTGGAGGCTGTCGTGGTTCGCCAGCGCAAGCCTATCCGGCGGCCCGACGGCACCCGCGTGAAGTTCGAGGACAACGCCGCCGTCATTGTCGACGAGAACGAGGACCCCCGGGGCACCGAGCTCCGTGGCCCCATCGCTCGCGAGGTGGCGGAACGGTTCGGAAGTATCGCGTCAGCGGCAACGATGATCGTATGACAGAGCAACCAGCAAAACAGCGAAAACGACAACGAAACGCGCCGCTGCACGAGCGCCACGGACAGGTCCGTGCCACCCTCTCGGGCGACCTTCGGGAGGAGCACGACCAGCGAAACGTCCGCGTCAACGAGGGCGACACCGTCGAGGTGTTGCGCGGCGACTTCGCCGGCGAGGAGGGCGAGGTCATCGACGTCGACCTGAAGGACGCAGCCGTCAGGGTCGAGGACGTCACCCAGGAGGCCGCGGACGGGGAGGAGGTGCCCCGGCCGCTGGACGCGAGCAACCTCCGGGTGACGAGCCTGGACCTGTCGGACGACCGGCGCGAACAGCGGCTCGACTCGGAGGAGAAAAGCGCATGAGCAACCATCAAAAACGCCTCTCGGCGCCGAACGCATGGCCCGTCGAGCGCAAGACCGAGACCTTCACCGTCAAGGCCGACGCCGGCCCACACGGTGACGCAGGGGTTCCCCTGCTCATCGTCCTGCGGGACGTGCTCGGCTACGTCGACAGCCGCAAGGAGGCTCGGTACGCGCTCAACCAGGACAACGTCGTGATCAACGGCGACCCGGTCAACGACGAGGAGCGCCCGGTCGGCATGTTCGACATCGTGGCCTTCGACGAGCGTGAGGAGTTCTACCGGGTGTTCCCCGGCGAGGGTGGTCGGCTCGCGCTGACCCCCATCGACGAGGAGGCCGCCCAGTCGAAGCTGGGCAAGATCGTCTCGAAGCGAAACGTCCCCGGCGGCGACGTCCAGTTGACCCTACACGACGGCGAGACGCTGCTCGTCGACGACGGCACCGACTACGACGCCGGTGACTCGCTGGTCGTCGCCGGCGACGGCTCGGTCGTCGCCCACTTCGAGTACGAGGAGGGGGCGCTCGTGACCGCCGTCGAGGGCAGCCACTCCGGGGAGATCGGCCGTGTCGAGGAGGTCGTGGTGACGCCCGGGAGTGCCTCGAACAACGTCATCGCGAGCCAGGAGGACGTTCCCGGCGTCTCTGGCGATGGCTTCGAGACCGTCGCGGAGTACGCTGTCGTCATCGACGAGAACTTTATCGAGGGCGCCGAGGCGGCCGACGGGGCCGAGGAGAGTGCGGCCGAGGGTGACGAGACAGACGACGGAGGTGACGACGAATGAGCAGTGACAGCGAGGACACCGCGGAGTTCCACGAGATGCGCGAGCCACGCATCGAGAAGGTTGTCGTCCACATGGGCGTTGGCCAGGGTGGCCGCGAACTCGGCAACGCCGAGGAGATCCTCACGGAGGTCGCAGGCCAGCAGCCGGTCCGGACCACCGCAAACGAGACCGAGCCGACCTTCGATATCCGCGAGGGCGACCCGATCGGCGCGAAGGTGACCCTTCGCGGCCAGGACGCCCACGAGTTCCTGGGGAGGGCGCTCCCGCTCGCGGACCTCTCGCGGTCGCAGTTCGACGAGACGGGCAACGTCAGCTTCGGCGTCGAGGAACACACCGACTTCCCCAGCCAGGAGTACGACCCGACAACGGGTATCTACGGGCTGGACGTGACGGTCAACCTCGTCCGACCGGGCTACCGTGTCGCCAAGCGTGACAAGGCGACCCGGCAGATCCCCTCGGGCCACCGGCTCGACTCCGGGGACGCCGCCCGTTACATCGAGACGACATTCGACGTAGAGGTGAGCGAATGAGCGAAAGTGAATCAGAGGAGGACACCGACGCCGCGTACGACACCGGCGAACAGGCAGCAAAACGCACCGAACAGCTCCGCGAGTGCCAGCGCTGTGGCCGCGAGCAGGGGCTGGTCGGCAAGTACGACATCTGGCTGTGTCGACAGTGTTTCCGCGAGGTGTCCCGGAGTATGGGCTTCAACAAATACTCATGACAGGAACGGACCCACTCGCCAACGCGCTGTCGGCGCTGAACAACGCCGAGAGCGTTGGGCACTTGACACAGGAGGTATCGCCCGCTTCGAACGAGATCGGGAGCGTACTCGAGGTCTTCTACGACCGCGGGTACATCGACGGGTTCGGACTCGTCGAGGACGGCACGACCGAGCAGTTCGAGGTCGAACTGAAAGGCGCGATCAACGAATGTGGCCCCGTCAACCCTCGCTACTCCGCGGGTGCCGACGAGTTCGAGAAGTGGGAGAAACGGTTTCTCCCGGCCCGGGACTACGGGACGCTCGTCGTCACAACCTCGCATGGCATCATGAGCCACTACGAGGCCCGCGAGCAGGGGACCGGCGGCCAGGTTGTCGCATACGTATACTAATGCCACGAGTTACACTCCAGACCCCCGAGGCGGTGAGCGCCGAGATGGACCATCTCGAGCTCAGCGTCGAGGGACCCGAAGGGAGCGTTGCCCGTCGGCTGTGGTACCCCGACGTGTCGGTCACGGTCGACGACGACGAGGTCGTCATCGAGAGCGAGGCCGACGACGCAAAGACCATGTCCACGCTGGGGACCTTCGAGAGTCACGTCCAGAACATGTTTCACGGCGTGACCGAGGGCTGGGAGTACGAGATGGAGGTCTTCTACTCCCACTTCCCGATGCAGGTCACCGTCGAGGGCGACGAGGTCGTCATCGAGAACTTCCTCGGCGAGACCGCCCCACGACGGACCGAGGTCCACGGCGACACCGATGTCGAGGTCAGCGAGGAGCAGGTGACGCTCCAGGGCCCCGACATCGAGGCCGTCGGACAGACCGCAGCCGACATCGAACAGCTGACCCGCGTCCAGGAGAAGGACGTCCGGGTCTTCCAGGACGGCGTCTACATCACGGACAAGCCCAACCGGGGTGGTGCCTGATGAGCGACGAGAGCGATGCCAGGGAGCTCACGGCGGTCGCCGGCGTCACCGAGGAGACCGCCGAGGCGCTCGAAGAGGCCGGCTACGAGACGACTGACGACCTCGCCGCGGCGAGCACCGACGAGCTCACCGAGGTCGAGGGTATCAGCACGGCCCTCGCCGCCCGGATCGAGGCCGACGTCGGCGAGGTCGACGTCGAGGAGGAGACTGCCGGGGACGTCGAGGAGCCGGAGGCCGACGGTGAGGAGCCCGAACCCGAACCCGAATCCGAGGCCGAGGCCGATGCAGAGGCAGAGACAGCGGCCGACGACGCTGACGAGACCGACGAGACGGAGCCGTCCGCGGTCGAGGACCTGACAGATATCAGCGGTGTCGGCGACGCGAAGGCAGGAACACTCCGGGAGGCCGGCTACGAGACGGTCGCCGACATCCGCAGCGCGAGTCAGGGCGACCTGGCTGACGTCGACGGTGTCGGGATGGCCCTGGCCGCCCGGATCAAGGCCGACGTCGGCGACCTCGAGGTCAGCGAGGAGGTCGAGGCGGAGGTCGAGGAGGAGGAGCCGGTCGAGGAGGAGGAGGGCGTCGAGACGGAACTGCGCCCCCGCGGGCTGGCCGACAAGACCCCGGACCTGAGTGAGAACGCCGAACGGCTGCTCACCCAGCGCCGCCGGGTCTCCCAGCCGAAGTTCAACCGGCAGGACCACCACATGAAAAAGCGGGTGTCGACCTCCTGGCGCCGGCCACGCGGCCAGCTGTCGAAGCAGCGCCGCGGGGTCAAGGGCAAGGGCGACACCGTCCAGGCGGGCTTTCGCTCGCCGACGGCGGTGCGTGGCCTGCATCCCTCGGGCTTCGAGGAGGTGCGGGTCCACAATGTCGACGACCTCGAGGGTGTCGACGGCGACCGGGAGGCGGTGCGGATCGCCTCGGCGGTCGGCGGACGCAAGCGAGAGCGCATCGAGGACGAGGCCGAGGAGCGCGGGGTCCGTGTCCTCAATCCGACCTACGAGGAAGTGGAGGTCGAACAGTGACCGACCTGAGCGCACAGAAGCGGCTCGCCTCGGACGTGCTCGACGTCGGCGAAAACAAGGTCTGGTTCGACCCCGACCGGCAGGGCGACATCGCGGAGGCGATCACCCGCGAGGACATCCGCGAGCTGGTCGACGAGGGTGCGGTCCAGGCCGACGAGCCCGGGGGGAACTCCCGCGGGCAGGCCCGCGAGCGCCAGGAGAAACGCGCCTACGGCCACCAGACCGGTCCTGGCTCGCGCCGGGGCAAGGCGGGTGCTCGCCAGGACCCGAAGGGGGACTGGCAGTCACGCATCCGGGCCCAGCGCGAGCGGCTAAAGGAACTGCGCGACGAGGGTGACCTCCCACAGAGCGCCTACCGCGACCTGTACAACAAGGCCGGAGGCGGGGAGTTTGACTCCGTCGCGGACATGCAGCGGTTCATCGACGAAACCTACGGTGATTCATAATGGCAACAGGACCACGCTACACGGTGCCCTTGCGGCGTCGCCGCGAGGGCCGGACGGACTACCATCAGCGGTTGCGCCTGCTGAAATCCGGGAAACCGCGGCTGGTTGCTCGGAAGAGCAACAGACACGTCAGGGCGCAGCTGGTGACTACCGGCCCCGGGGGCGACAACACGATCGCGAGTGCAGTGTCGAGTGACCTCGAGGAGTACGGCTGGGAGGCCCCGACGGCTAATATGCCCGCAGCCTACCTGACCGGTCTGTTGGCGGGGAAACGCGCCATCGAGGCCGGCCTCGAGGCTGCGGTGCTCGACATCGGACTGAACTCCCCGACGCCGGGGAGCAAGGTCTTTGCAGTACAGGAAGGTGTGATCGACGCCGGGCTGGAGGTCCCACACAACGACGACGTGCTGGCCGACTGGGCGCGGACCCGTGGCGAGCACATCGCCGAGTACGCCGACCAGCAGGAGGGCCTCTACAGCGGCGACTTCGACGCGACCGACCTGCCCGACCACTTCGACAAGACACGCGAACGACTGATGGAGGAACTATGAGCGCAGACGGATGGGAACCACAGACGCGGCTCGGCCGGAAGGTGGCCGACGGCGAGATCGACACCATGCAGGGTGCGCTGAACGCCGGCTTGCCGCTAAAGGAACCCGAACTGGTCGACCAGCTCGTCCCCGACCTGGAGGACGAAGTACTCGATATCAACATGGTCCAGCGAATGACCGACTCGGGGCGGCGGGTGAAGTTCCGCGTCGTCATCGTCGTGGGTAACCGTGACGGGCTGGTCGGCTACGCCGAGGGGCGTGACGACCAGGTCGGCGGCGCGATTCAGAAGGCCATCGAGATCGGGAAGCTGAACCTGATCGACGTCTCCCGCGGCTGCGGGTCGTGGGAGTGTGGCTGTGGCCGCCCGCACACGGTCGCGCTGCGGACCACCGGAAAGGCGGGCTCCGTCGAGGTCGAACTCCGGCCCGCACCGCGCGGGCTCGGGCTCGCGGGCGGGGAGACCGTCCGGAAGGTCCTCGAACTCTCGGGGATCGAGGACATCTGGACCCGCTCGTCGGGCAACACCCGGACCACAGTCAACTTCGCGAAGGCGACGTTCAACGCCCTCCGAAGGACCGCGGAGGCCCGGGTTCCACAGCGTGCCCGTGAGGAGCGCGAGGTGATCGAATGAAGGCCGTTGTCCAGCTTCGCGGCGAGGTCAACGTCAGCGGCGACGTGGTCGACACGCTGGAGATGCTGAACGTCGGCCGGGTCAACCACGCGACACTCGTGCCCGAGACCCCGACCTACGAGGGGATGGTCACGAAGGTCAACGACGTGGTTGCCCACGGCGAGCCAAGCGCCGACACCGTTGCCGAGTTGCTGCGCCGCCGGGGCGACCCCGCGGCTGGCAGCGCCGAGGTCGACGACGAGTGGGCTGCCGAGCACACCGACTACGACGACGTCGACGCGCTGGCGGCGGCGTTGGTCGGCGAGGAGACCACCCTCCAGAAGCAGGGACTCTCGCCGACACTGCGTCTGCACCCACCGCGTGGCGGCCACGACGGGATCAAGAAGTCCGTGGTCGAGGGCGGCCAACTGGGCCCCCACGAGACCGCTGAGATCGACGGTCTGCTGGAGGCGATGCGATAATGACGAACAAGAAAAAGCGACAGCGCGGTTCGCGCACGCACGGCGGCGGCTCACACAAGAATCGGCGTGGCGCCGGCCACCGTGGCGGGCGCGGCGCGGCCGGTCGCGACAAACACGAGTTTCACAACCACGACCCGCTCGGCAAGTCCGGCTTCTCCCGGCCCGAGAAGGTGCAGGAGGACATCGCAACGGTCGATGTCCGCGAACTCGACGAGGACGCGGCCCTGCTGGCCGCCGAGGGCGCCGCCGAGGAGACCGACGCGGGCTACCGGGTCGACGCCCGCGACGTCGTCGAGGACGGCTACGAGGTCGACGCGGTGAAGGTGCTCGGGGCAGGCCAGGTTCGCGGTGAACTCGAGGTCGTCGCCGACGCCTTCTCCGGGGCGGCCCGCGAGAAACTCGAGGGTGCGGGCGGGACGGCCGAGCTCTCGACACGCGGCGAGGAGCGAGCCGAGGCGGAGGCCGAAGCCGAAAGCGATACGGGCGAGGAATCCGAGACGGAGTAACGATGAGTTGGAAGGACACCGCCGAACCGGTACTCACCCGGATGCCCTCCGTCCGGCGTCCAGAGGGACACATCCCGTTCCAGCGCAAGCTGGGCTGGACCGCGGGCGTTCTGGTGCTGTACTTTTTCCTGACGAACGTCTTCCTCTTTGGCCTCGAAGGACAGGGAAGCGAGGTTTTCGGTCAGTTCCGGTCGATACTTGCCGGCGGTCAGGGGACGATCCTGCAACTGGGGATCGGCCCGATCGTCACGGCAAGCATCGTGCTTCAGTTGCTCGGCGGTGCCGACCTGCTCGGGCTGGACACCCAGAACAACCCCCGTGACCAGGTGCTCTACCAGGGGCTCCAGAAGCTGCTGGTGGTCATGATGTGTATCCTGACGGGGCTGCCGATGGTCTTTGCCGGCGAGTTCCTGCCGGCGAGTGAGGCCGTCGCGGCCTCGCTGGGTATCGGCGAGTTCGGGGTCCAGTGGCTGATGTTCGCCCAGGTCTTCGCCGGCGGGATCCTCATCCTGTTCATGGACGAGGTCGTCAGCAAGTGGGGCGTCGGCTCGGGGATTGGCCTGTTCATCATCGCCGGCGTCAGCCAGAGCCTGCTCGGCGGGATCTTCCAGATCCCCGGCATCACGGCGGCGGCCAGTGCCGAGCCGGGTATCCTCACCACCTGGGTCGGGATCATCACCGGCGCGGTCTCGTTCCCGCCGATCCTGACACCCTCGGGTGTCAACGCCCTGCTTATCGGGGCCGGGAGCATCATCCCGATCCTGACTACCGTCGGGATCTTCGTCGTGGTCGTCTACGCCGAGTCCGTCCGCGTCGAGATCCCCCTCTCGAACACCCGTGTGAAGGGGGCTCGCGGCCGGTACCCTGTCAAGCTCATCTACGCCAGCGTCCTGCCGATGATCCTCGTCCGGGCGCTGCAGGCAAATATCCAGTTCCTCGGCCGGATCCTGAACGCCCAACTCGGCGGGTTACCCGTCTGGCTCGGGCAGTACAGCAACGGCCAGGCTACCGCCGGGCTGTTCTACTACTTACGACCGATACGAAACCCGGGTGACTGGATGTGGTTCGCCGGCGGGGGTGGCGGTCACTCACCGGTCGAGATCATGGCGCGGGTCGGGGTCGACCTGACGTTCATGGTGATCGGGGGTGCTATCTTCGCCATCTTCTGGGTGGAGACCACGGATATGGGGCCGGACGCCACGGCCCAGCAGATCCACAACTCCGGGATGCAGATCCCCGGGTTCCGTCAGAACGTCCGCTCCATCGAGCGGGTGCTCGGGCAGTACATCCCGCAGGTGACGGTCCTCGGCGGGGCACTGGTCGGGCTGCTGGCCGTGATGGCCAACATGCTCGGCACCATCGGCGGTGTCTCCGGGACCGGGCTGTTGCTGACGGTGTCGATCACCTACAAGATCTACGAGGAGATCGCCGAGGAGCAACTCATGGAGATGCACCCCATGATGCGCCAGATGTTCGGCTAACGTTACTCAGTATTTACTCATAGACTCTCAAACGTCTCTTCGGTTCCTCAGATTCGTTCGGCAGGTGAATACGAGAGCCTCTGCTGTAGTAGCGTCAACCCTTGCCCCTGAGACTGTGATGACAGAGAAATCAATAATCCTTTCAGCAATTATTTGGGGTGATAGCGCGCATCTACGCTTATGACACAGACAATCCCACGCATTGACAACGGTCTTGATTTCGAGACGGTCAAACAGAGAATCACCAAGATGATAGACGAGATCGAGCAAGAGACGGACTCTTCGCTGAATGAAGACGAGAAACTCGAAGTGGCGAGTGAGATGATGGGGTCATTTACTGCCGACGAACTGGCTGACGGAGCTAACATTTCACTCGACAGGACACAAGAGAAAATCACTTACTGGCTTGCCATTGGGACGGTTGAAGCAGGAACGACGACTGAACACGGACACGTCGCGTATCGTGTCGTCCCTGAATCGACATAGCTCTTTTAGGGTGATTCCGAGTCGACTTCGGTATGGTGAAATTCAAGAACGTTATCACTTCTATCGTCAATCAGCACGGCGAATCAATTGACTCCGACTTCCATCTCGACATCGAGTCTGACTCGGACGTAATAATGAATCTAAGTATTGAACGACGTAGCGACGAACTCACCGCCTGCCAGTATTACCTCCAGCGGGGCGATCTGATGCGAGATCCTGAAATTAGGCTTCGAGTCGAACCAGACGCTGAATGGACGCCGATTTCCTATCGAATCGACGCTCTAAATGCACATGAATACAGCACCGAAGGACTGGACATAGACGACGTACTGGAGACGTGGGCAGAGAACCTGCGGGCACAGGGATTCCTCGACAGCTAACTGTCCCAATCGGGAGCAAGTAACTCCTTAAAAAAACCTGTTACCCCTGTTACGGTTCCGTTACGCCAATGTTACACCCCAGAAATCGCAGGACAGCTCGGGTTTGTTTACGATGTTACGGTTATTTTTTGTTACTACAAACATATTATATGTTCATCTTGCCGTAGTGTGTGTTCCATACTGTTCTCACACAAACAGAGGCGTCAAAAATACCCGTAACATCGTAACGATCCTTCGCTGTCTTGCGGTTTTGAGGTGTAACGTGACCGTAACTGGGGGTGTAAAACAGAGAGTGATTAGATATTGAACGTCTCTGGCTCAAAGTTGTTCAGCTCCTTATCGAGTTGCTCCAAGTCGAACGCAACGCACCGATTTAGTTCTCGATGGACTTTACTGGTGTCTGTAACGAACTGTTCCTTCTCCTGTAACTCTCGAAACCGCTCTCGGTAGTCTTTGTGACTGTCGAAGAAGTCGGCATTAATGTCACGCTCTCGGAGATACCGACTCACCTCTGCGTGGGTATCGGGTAGTTTCAGACAAAGCTCATCGTTATCCGCTCCACAGTTCTCTATCACGTCGTAGTGGACTTCCTTCTTGATTTGCCCTGCACGAGCAGTACTCTCAACGAGCTGGAGGAACTCCTCAACGTGACTGGTTCGTTCTTGTTGCCCACTCTCATAAATCACATATTCCATCACCCGTTCGATTTCTCCATCTGTGATGTCGGGGTTAGCGTCAACCCGAGAGGCAAGAAGTTGGAAGACAGCCAACCCGAATTTGACCATCGTTAGACTGACTATCTCTAACGGCTCTAAGTCGGTCTTTCCAGCTTGTGAGAGTGTCTCGTACACTGATTCCTTGCCAGACTGCCACGTCTGCTCGAACTCGTTGTCATCAATTTCAGTCGGTAACTCCCAGACAGCACGGGCGTGTTGAGAGTAGTCACACCGCTCAGGATGAACAAACCCTTGTGAGGTCTCGACACTCTCGCCAGTTAATTCCGACCACGCCTGTTTGGTCTCTTCGTGTGTTTTCTTGAGTCTCACCCGAATTGCCCGCCGTTGCTCGGCGTTTCCCTGTATTTGTTGCTCACCAGAAAGAACAATCGGAGCTGTAAGCGAGTAGCTTTCTTCGGATTGATCTTTTCGCCCCCGAGTAACGTCAAGCCCCCGCGTATGTTTCCGAAACAGGTCGTGGAAGTTGTCCTTCTCGTACTTCGTCATATCAGAGGGTTTGTACTCGTCAAACCAGACAGGGATATTGGTCGTCGCACTCATATGCCGAATAAGTGAGAAACGGGTCGTTTTCGGGCTGGCTGGCTCGGGATCGAGTCCGAACAGTTGCGACAGTAGTTGTAGCAGGGCTGTCTTTCCAGCTCCAGTCTCACCTGTGATCGTTAGTGCTGGCAGTTCGCCTTCTTCGCTTCTGATATGCGGGGCAAATAGCGACCCGTACCACCAGCCAAGGACTGGCAATCCCCGTTCCTTCTCACGTACCTGTGGGAGAAGTTCAACGATACGCCTGACCTCCTCCTCGTCGTACTCACCGATGTCGTCAAGAGTGAACTTTCGTTCGAGGGCTGTCCCCTGATCCACGTATCGGAACGTTGGTTCATCAACACCGAGTACCCC
>JAQCNN010000104.1 GCA_028275005.1 Salinirussus sp. | reverse complement strand
CCGTAGCCGAGAAGCGAGCCGACCCGCGCGAGGAGTGGAAAGAGCGCGCGTTGAACCGGCTTTGGGATATCCTCCGGCTGCATCTCGTCCTGGAACTCGGTGATGAGGGCAGCACCGACCAGTGGATTCGCCGGCATCCCCTCGTCGTTCAGTCCGCCCTCCTCGTCGAGTGCGACCATGGCACGGATGAACTCCTCGAACCGCAACGCAGGCCGGTGTTCCGTCTCCATGTGGACCTCGCCGTCGCCGGCATTCCAGAAGGTGTGGGGTGTCCCAGCCGGGACAACCTCCTCCTCGCCTTCCTCCAGTAGCACCTCCCCGTCGTCGGTTGCGATGCCGAGTGTCCCCGAGCGGACGACAAACCGTTCCTCCTGTTTTGGGTGGCTGTGTAGCGGCCGCCTGACGCCCGGGTCGAGCCGGTTCTCCATCCGGAGCAACTCGCCGCCGGTGTCCGCCGCGGTATCCTTGAACAGAAACTCCTCCCCGAAACTGGTCGTGAGTCGGTCACGAGTGTCGGCTGTCTCTCGCGGTGCCATCGTCCTGACTCGGTGGTTGTTGAGACAGCCGAATAACTGTTGTGTGGGCTCACGCGACCGGTCACAGACACGGGCTCTAAACCCGAACCTGTCCGGGTGTACCCCGGTGGGAACGAACAGCGGCACGTGTCGAGGACCGCCTCCCAAGCACCGGGCATTTATGTGTACCGGCTAATGTAAATTATATGAGACCCATCGACGAAATCGTGATTGCCGGTGGTGGACGCGTCGGATTCCGAGTCGCGGAGTTCTTCGAACAGCGCGGACACCAGGTAACGGTCATCGAACAGAACCCGGACCGGGCACGCGAACGGGAGTCGGACGAGACCGAGGTCGTGGCGGGTGACGCGACAAAGCCGTCGGTGCTGTCGGCCGTTCTCACAGACAGAACGACCGTTATCGGCGCGCTGACAAACAGTGATAGCACGAACCTCGCGGTCTGTCTGGCTGCACGACGGTTCCAGCCCGACATCCGGACAGTCGCGCGGGTCACCGACGCCGACGGCGACGAGTACGAACAGCTCGTCGACGAGGTGGTCTTCCCGGAGCGTGCGAGTGTCAAGACCGCGGTGAACGCGCTCAGCGGGAGCGACGTGCGGACGTTTGAGGACGTCACCGGTGAGATGGAGGTGTTCGATATCAGCGTCGCCGCCGACTCGCCGGTCGCCGGACGGCTTCTCGACGAGGTCGAGCTTCCGGAGGGGAGTCTCGTTATCTCCGGCGCCGGAGGGGAGCGGACCGCTACCTCCGAAACACGTCTGGAAGCCGGCGAGCGGTACATTATCGCAGCTGACCCCGACGCCTCGGACACCGTCATCTCGGCGTTCCGGGGTGAGTGAGCCCGGTCCCCCGTGGCCGGCCCGCCTCGTTACGAGACGAGCCCGGTCGTCTTGTCACCGGAGACGGGACTGTCGGCCTCGTCGGTGAGCGGCTTGACCGTGGCGGCGCCGGAGACATCGTCGATGTACTTCACCTCCGCCGAACTATCGTCGATGTAGGTGATCTCCGGGTCGCCGTCACTGTCGACATCTGTGGCGGTCAGGGGTGACTTTGCCGCGTCGACGCTGCCCTGTGCCGGCGTCGACTCCGGGCCGGTCGCGTCGACGAGTTGGATGTCGTTGCTCCCGCTGACGACCAGCGCCTCGTCGGTTCCGTCGCCGTCGATGTCGGGGAGTTGCCCGGTTCCGATACCCACATCGGAGCCTGCTGTGGTGCCGGTCGTCCGCCGGGTGCCGTCGGGTTCGAGATACCGCACCGTCTGTGAACTCCCCGTGTAGACGAGTTCGGCCGTGTCGTCACCGTCGATATCCCCGACCCCGAGGACGCTGTTGGTCCCGTTCGTGGGGCTGGCAACCTCCGTTGGCGAGCCACCCGGGGAGACGCGGTAGACTGCCGAGTGGGCGTCGTTCGCGTAGAACACCGACCGGTCGCTCCCGTTCCAGGTCCCGGTCCCGAGCAGTGTCTTGTCCGTGTCGGGTGACGCGGCCGTCGGAGCGGCGTTCGCGTCGACGAGCGTCTGTGTCTCGCCGCTGCTATCGTTGAGACGGAGGTCCCCGCCGGCGACGTAAGGGAGCTCCCGGGTCCCGTCGCCGTCGATATCGGCCAGACTCCCGAGTGCCTGGACACCGCCGGGTCCGACCGTCACCCCTGCTGTGCCGTCGCCGCGGCGCGCTGTTGCGCCCGTGACAACCGTTCCGCCGCCGTCGAGGAGGGGTGAGCTACCCCCCAGCGAGGCGACGGTCTCACGGGCGAGTTCGGCAGTCGACCCGCCGGACGGTGCGGTCCAGACGAGTCGGAGGACATCCCCCCGCTGGAGGGTGAACGAGACGGTCCGGTCGCCGGTGTCCACCCCGGTCGGGTCGTCGATCGTGAGGCTGTCACCGGCCGAGAGCTCCCCGGCGGTAACGTCGACGACCGCGCCGTCGGTGCCGGCCCACGTCACCCGCTGCTGGCCGTTTGCCCCCTCGACGACGACGGCGAGTTCCCCGGTGTTGGTCGCCGTGACCGTGTCGCCGCCACCGTGGGTGACTGTCACCGCGTTCGTCTCCGCGTCGTGCGAGAACTCGAACCGGGTCTGTGGAACCGGGTCGGGGCTGTTCGCCAACTGGAGGAACATGACCGATGACCCACCGACGAGGACGGCCGTGACCGCGACGAGGAGGACGACACCGACCACCGGAGAGACCGCACTGGTTCGGTCTGCGCTGCTGCGCGGGCCACCGTCGAACACACTTTCCGGTTGGCTCCGGACTCAAAAGTGGCCCCTGCCGGTTTCACCGCTCGATACGGCGTGCCCCCTAACCGACAGGCCCGAGCCCGACGATACCTGACCCTGTCGGCCTACGGAGCACCTGTCACCCGGACCGCCGGTGTTTTGCCGCTCTCGCCACAACCTCGGGTATGCCAACGTACGAGCGGTCGGTGCGGGTGAACGCCCCGTTCGAGGAGGTCTGGGACTTTCACTCGACGGAGGAGGGGCTGGTCGCGCTCACGCCGGGGTGGATGAACATTCGTATCGACGCGGTCCGCGGGCCAGACGGCGAACCCGACCCCGAGGTGCTGGAGGCGGGTTCGGTCGTCGAGTCGTCGGTCCGGCCCTTCGGCGTTGGCCCCCGCCAGTCCTGGAACTCCGATATCGTCGCCCGCGAGCGCCAGGACGGGTCGGCGTACTTCAAGGACGTGATGGGTGACGGCCCCTTCCGGGAGTGGACCCACACGCACATGTTCGACGCCGACGACGGCGAGACCGTGGTCCGTGACCGCGTCGAGTACGCCCTGCCCTTTGGCGCGCTCGGCGACGCGCTCGGCCCCTTCGCCCGGCTCGGGCTGGCGCCGATGTTCCGGTACCGTCACCGTCGGACCCGGGACCTGCTCGAAGGCTGAACGCCCTCAGTCCAGTCTCTTGTCGAGTTCGCCGCGGAGAGCGATCGGGTCGAAGTCGTGGTCCGGGCGCACCGCGACGAAGGGCAGAAACCGCACTGTGGCGCGCAGTGCGTCGGTGTCGTAGGACCCGCTGGCGGCCGCGACGGCCCGGCCGGTGCCGACGAGTGGCTCCAGGGCCGCGAGCGCGCAGGCGAGGTCGTAGGCCCGGGCGTCCGCAGCCGCGTCGTCGCTGACGGTCGTCGCGTCGATGAAGTAGAGGTCGCCGTCGGCGACCAGGACGTTCTCCGCGCGGAGGTCACCGTGTGCGAGACCGCTGTCGTGGAGGACCGCGAGCGCGGCAAACAGGTCGGCGGCGAACCCCGACGCCTCGGCCGCCGAGAGCGAATCGAGCGTCCGAAAGGCAGGCAGGTACTCGAGGACGAGCACACCGTAGCCCTCGAACTCGAACGTGTCGAGGGGTTCGGGGGCGTTCACACCGAGTGCGCGCATCTGCCTTGTCGCCGCGAGTTCGCGTCTGGCCATCTCAACGGGCGTGGCGACGTGGTCGAAAAACCCCACCCGGCCGCTGGAGAAGGCGCCGAGGTTCCGGCCAACGGTCAACAGCGTGTGGACCAGTGAGTTCTGCCCGGTGATCACCTTCAGGAAGTACCGCTCGTTGACCACGCAGGGCGTCGACAGCCAGTTGTCGGCCTCCAAGGGTCGGATCGACTCCAGGGGCTCGCCGTTGCGCTCGGCGACGGCGGCCCCGAGCCGCGAGAGCGTTGGTTCGGACACCGAGCCCCGGAGGAGGCGACGGAACACGTCACCCGTTGACACCGAAAGGCTGTAGCCGTTTCGGGCGCCAACACGGACGATGGACGACGAGGGGGCTATCGAGGGGTTGACGCGGCTGGGGTTGACGACCTACGAGGCGCGGGTGTTTGTCGCCCTCCAGAAACTGGGGAGTGGCACCGCAAGCGAGGTCGCGGACGTCTCGGAGGTACCCCGCTCACAGGTGTACGGCGCGGCCGAGGGGCTAGAGGAACGCGGGCTGGTCGAGACCCGTCAGTCCACGCCGACGGTGTACCGACCGACCGACCCCGAGGTGGCGCGGACGCGGCTGCTCGACCAGCTCGCCGAGACCGGGACGGAGACCTTCGACTACCTGGAAGGGGTCCAGCGGTCGGCGGGTGACGGGGAGCGCAGCGAGGACATCTGGCTGGTCCACGGCGCGGAGGCGGTGGCCTCGCGGGCGGCCGAACTCGCCGGTGAGGCCGACGACCGGGTCGTCTACGGTGTCGACGAACCCGGTATGCTCGACGGGGCCACACTGGACGCGCTTCGGGCCTGTGGCGAGCGTGGGCTCGTCGCTGTCGTCGCCAGCGCGAACGAGGCTGTCCGTGAGGCCGTCGAGACACCGGTAGAGACACACGCAGTCTCCGACGACCAGAACCCGGAGCTTCGGACCGGCCGGGTCCTGCTCGTCGACACCGACACCATCCTACTGAGTGTCTTCTCGACGGCTGCGAGCGGCGAGGGGGTCGAGGAGGTGGCCTTCTGGAGCAAGGGGTCGACCTTTGCGGCCGTCCTCGTCGAGTTCGCCGGGGGGTGGCTGGCGACCCCGGAGGGCCGAGTCGACCCGCGGGACTGAAGCCGGTCGCGGTCCACACCGGGACATGGGCACGCCACACGACGACCCGGGTACACAGGCCATCACGGTGACAGAGCGACTCCACGAGGAGTACCCCGACACGACGATCTCCCTGGAGTTTTCCACCCGGCTCGAACTCCTGATTGCCGTTATCCTCTCCGCGCAGTGTACCGACCAGCGGGTCAACAGTGTCACCGCCGACCTCTTCGAGACGTACCAGGACGCCGAGGCCTACGCCACGGCCGACCAGGATGAACTGGCGGAAGCCCTCAACTCCGTCACCTATTATAACAACAAGGCCGACTACATCCGGTCGGCCTGTGGACAGATCGTCGAGGAACACGACGGCGAGGTGCCGGACACGATGGCCGACCTGACCGACCTGAAGGGGGTGGGTCGCAAGACCGCAAACGTCGTCCTCCAGCACGGCCACAACGTCGTCGAGGGGGTGGTCGTGGACACACACGTCCAGCGGCTCACCCGCCGGCTGGGTATCACCGACCAGCAGCGCCCCGAGGCGATCGAGCAGGAACTGATGGACGTGCTCCCCGAGGGGGAGTGGCAGGAGTTCACCCACCTCTGTATCAGCCACGGCCGGGCGGTCTGTACGGCCCGGAACCCCGACTGTGGGGACTGTGTGCTCGAAGCTATCTGTCCGTCCTCGAAACTCGACAGCGACGTCGACCTGGCGGGCGGGGAGTCCTGGGCGTGACCGGCCCGATACCCGCTGGTGTGTGACGCGGCCAACCGCCATCACAGACGGCGGCCTGGGACCGATACACCTGGAAGGGTGCTCAAAACGGCAGCAGGGCGTACCGGGAGAGATACCGGATGACACCGACGAAGTACGCGAGCAGCCAGAAGAAGACGTAGCCAAAGACACCGACCCGGAGCCGGCGACGCCAGAACTGCATGTTCTCGCCGCCGATCTCGTCGAGCAGGACCTCCTCGTCGTAGTCGTTGTAGAGGTCGTGACGGCGCTTTGCCCGGAAGATACGGACGATCCCGGTCCCGGCGAAGAGGAGCATAGCGTAGGCCTGCACCCCGAGAAAGGCGTGGACGAGGGCGGCGCCCTGGAGCTGGTCAAACAGTCGGGGGACCATCCACAGCAGCAGCGGGACCGTCGTCAGCGCCAGCCCGGTG
Organism: Salinirussus sp.; assembly: GCA_028275005.1. Classification (GTDB taxonomy): domain Archaea; phylum Halobacteriota; class Halobacteria; order Halobacteriales; family Haloarculaceae; genus Salinirussus. The sequence goes on along the minus strand of JAQCNN010000104.1, from coordinate 12,809 downwards.
ACGATGAATGTGAGGTGTGAGGTGAGCACGTCCCAGGTGACGGGGTCGTTGTCGATGACGATCCACGCCCCGTAGAGAAAGCAGGGAAAGCTCAGCGTCACGGCGGCAAAGACGAGGGTCGCGATAGCCGCATCGGACACCATTCACCAGTGATAGTCGGTGAGACCGCTAAAGGGTGGTGGAACGCGCCGGGATGGGGGACCGGCCCGTCGGTCCTTCCACACGCCCGGGAGCCGGGTCACTCCTCGGCGCGGTCCTCACCGAGTTTCTCGTTGAGGAACTCGTGGGCGTCTTTGAGGATCTCCCGGGGGCCGTCCTGGGTGACCGTGTTGACCGCCTGTTGGTAGTCACGCCACTGCATGTCGCGGTGTTCGTCGCTCAGTTCCGCCGACGCCTCGAAGGAGCGGGCGACAAAGAGGTGGACGGTCTTGTGGATGGTGTCCCCGCCGGCCTCGAACACGTAGTCGTAGTCCTTGCGGAAGCCATCGAGTAGCCGGAAGTCCTCGATCCCGGCCTCCTCTTTCACCTCGCGGATGGCGGTCTGCTGAAGTTCCTCCTCGCCCTCGATGCCGCCCTTCGGGAACTCCCAGTCGCCGGGCCGGCTCTTCAACAGGAGATACTCCCGCCGGCCACGGGTGTCGCGAAAGAGGATGGCTCCCGCGCTCGTGGCCTCTATCATTGCCGGTGTGTACTGGGGCCGCCGTTAAGAGGATATCGGAGCGAGGCGGAGAGACGAGCGGCCTGGCCGCGGTGTGGTGGCGCGCGCTGACGGCAGAAACGAAGTCGTTTTGGGCGCGCCGCGACCATCGATGGGTATGCCCTTCGTGACGAAACTGCGACTCCAGAGCGGTGACCGGGACACCCTGGAGTCCGTCGTCGACGATATCAAACGGCGCGCCGAGCGAAAGGGCGCGGAGCTGAACGGCCCCCACCCGAAGCCCCCGACCGAATTCCGCGTCCCCCAGCACAAGCGCGTCGAGGGGGACGAGGAGTTCGACCCCTGGCACTACACCGTCTACACCCGGACCATCGAGATCGTCGGGCACGACGAGTTCGCCCGCTCGGTCGCCGGCCGGGCCTACCCCGACAGCGTCCACCTCGCCGCGGCGGTCGAGCAGGTCCGCTGACAGGGCCGACCGTCGCCGACGACCCCGACCGGCACCGGCCGACGGATAATTAGCCCCGGCGGCCAACACTGGCGTATGGCAACCGACTCCACGGTTCGTGTCGACGAGGACTGGCTACGCTCGCTGCGCCGGGAGTTTCACAGACGCCCCGAACCAGCCTGGCGGGAGTTCTGGACCACCGCACGGGTCGTCGAGGAACTCGACTCGATGGGCGTCGACGACGTGCTCGTCGGCCCGGAGATCCTCGCCGACGGGAAGCGCTCGGCCCTGCCCGACGCGGACGAGCTCGCGGCGTGGCACGAACAGGCCCGTGAGGCGGGTGCCGACCCCACCCTCCTGGAGCGGATGGAAGGGGGATACACCGGCGCGCTCGCAACCGTCGAGCGCGGCCCGGGGCCGACTGTTGCCCTCCGGGTGGATATCGACGGGCTCCCCCGTGCCGAGTCCGAGAGCGAGGGTCACCACCCGGCACAGGCGGGGTTTCGCTCGGTCCACGAGGGTGCCATGCACGCCTGTGGCCACGACGCCCACGCGACCATCGGTCTGGGGGTCCTCCAGGCGGTGCTGGACAGCGACTTCGGGGGGACGTTCAAACTGCTCTTCCAGCCCAGCGAGGAGATGATCGCCGGGGGCAAGCCGATCGCGGAGAGTGGGTTACTCGACGACGTGGACACGCTGTTGGCGGTGCACGTCGGCCTGGACCACCCGACCGGCGAGGTGGTTGCGGGTGTCGACGGCTTCCTGGCCGTGACACACCTCGACGCCGAGTTCGCGGGTGAACCCGCCCACGCCGGCGGCCAGCCAAACCAGGGGGAAAACGCCGTCCAGGCGATGGCCACCGCCGTGCAGAACCTCTACGGCGTCGCGCGCCACGAGGACGGCGCCACCCGGGTCAACGCCGGTCACGTCGGCGGCGGGTCCGCGACCAACATCATCCCCGAGACGGCTTTCATCGAGGGGGAGGTTCGGGGCGAGACCACCGAACTGATGGAGTATATGCGCGAGCGCTCCCGGGAAGTCATCGAGAGCGCCGCCGAGATGCACAACTGTTCGGTGGAGGTGAGCTTCGACGGTGAGGCCCCGAGTGCCACGAGTGACCAGTCGGTCGTCGACCGCGTGCAGGCTGTCGCCGAGCGCTCGGGCCGGGTCACGAACGTCCTCGAACGCGACGAACTGGGCGGCAGCGAGGACGCCACCTACCTCATGCACCGCGTGCAGGACCAGGGCGGCGAGGCGGCCTACGTCTGTGTCGGGACCGACCACCCCGGCGGCCACCACACCGCGACCTTCGATGTCGACGAGGACTCGCTTGCAATCGGGGTCGAGGTGCTCGCGGAGTCGGTGCTCGAGGTCGCGGCGGAGCACTGACGCCGGGTCAGTACTTCGCGTCAGCGCCGGTGATCTCGTAGACCTCCTGCATCAGCGCGTCGCGGTCGGCCTGCCAGGCGTCAAACTCCTCCGGCGAGTCGGGGTAGTCCTCGTAGTGGTCGAGCAGGCGGTCGGCGACGGACTTTGTCTGGTAGAGGTCGTAGATGGTCCCCCAGTGGCCGAGTGACTTCACCGCCGTCTTTGCCTTTAGCCACCAGCCCAGGTCCGTCGACCCCGAGTACAGCGCCTCGGAGAGCTTCCCGACGGGCAGTGCCGCCAACAGCCCCATCAGGTCGTCGACGTCGTAGGCGGTGGTGAAGATGTTGTAGACGTCGAGTGCGGCGTAGCGGGCGCCGAAGTGGTCCATCACGCGGCTGTTGTACGCCCAGAGGGCGTGCTCGTCGACGGCCCCGTCGTCGAGTGCCCCGACGGCCTGCTCGCCGGCGTAGGTGCCCGCGTAGGCCGCGCCGGCGATCCCGCCGCCGGTGGTGGGGTTGACGTGGCCGGCGGCGTCCCCGACGGCGACGAACCCGGGGGCAACCGCCGAGTCGTAGGGCCGGCGGGTGGGGAGGGCGGCCCCGAGCTTGTCCTCCACCTCCGCGCCCTCGAACTCCGGGCGCTTGCGGAGGTCGGCCTTGAGGTCGTCGACTAGTTGCATCGGCTCCTCCGTCATCTGAAAGCCAAGCCCGGCGTTGATCTCCGTCTCGGTGCGCGGGAAGTACCAGAGATAGCCCGCGGCCCGCTCGGTGGGCTTGAAGACGAGGGCGTCGGACCACTCGACGGGCTCGTCGACGTGGACGATCTCCCGGTAGGCCGAGCAGAACTGCGAGTAGGTGACGTTGGTGTCGAAGGAACTCCCCGAGAAGTCGGCCTTGTCCTGGAGAATCGAGAGCGCGCCGGCAGCGTCGACGACGAGGTCGACGTCGTATCTGGCCGAGTCACCCTCCTGGACCGCCTGTAACCCCTCGACGCGACCGTTCTCCTGGACGACATCCTGGACGACGGTGTCGTAGTGGAAGTCGGCGCCGGCATCCTCGGCACCGCCGATGAGCTGGCGGCCGTACTCCATCCGGTCGATAACCGCGAGTTCGCCGGGGACGGGGATGTCGACCTCCGTCTCCAGCTTTGGGATCTCGAAGCGACCGTGGTCGACGCCGGTGTTGGTGAAGGCGGGCTCGAGACGGGACCGTGGGATCGCGTCGGGAAACGTACTCGCCCCCTTGAGGGCGTCCCCGCAGGCGATGTGGCCGGCCTCCTCGGCGGTCTTTCGCTCGACGACGACTGTCTCGTACCCGGCGTCGGCGAGTGTCGCCGCCGCGTAACACCCCGCAGTCCCCGCTCCGACGACGGCGACGTTGTACTCACCGACCGTAGCTGTCATGTACAGTACTCCAGGGTGGACGCGCAAAACTCTTTACGACCCACACCCGGCCGCGCCAACGACACCCCTTTGCCGTCGCCGGCGGAAGATGGCGTATGGACCGAAAGCGGGAGCTGACGAGCGTCGATATCGCCGCGCTGGTCGGCGAGCTGGGGGCCTACGAGGGGGCCGGCTTCGGCAAGGCCTACCTCTACGAGGAGGGCCTCCTGCGGCTCAAGCTCCGCCACTACGAGCGCGGCCGGGTGGAGCTGTTGGTCGATACCGGCGACCCGAAACACGCCCGTGTCGCCAGCCAGGACCGGGTCCCGCCGGCACCCGAGCGTCCGCCAAACTTTGCGATGATGCTGCGCAACCGGCTCGCAGGGGCCGAACTGGCGGCCGTCGAGCAGTTCGAGTTCGACCGGATCCTCCGGCTGCGCTTCGAGCGTGAGGACGACTCCACGACCATCGTCGCCGAACTGTTCGGGGACGGCAACCTCGCCGTGCTCGACGGCACCGGCGAGGTCGTCGACTGTCTCGACACGGTGCGGCTCAAGTCCCGGACCGTCGCGCCCGGCGCACAGTACGAGTATCCCGACGCCCGGTTCAACCCACTCTCCGTGGACTTCGAGCGCTTCCGTGCCCGCTTCGAGCAGTCGGACACGGACGTGGTCAAGACACTCGCCACCCAGCTGAACTTCGGCGGGACCTGGGCCGAGGAGCTCTGCACCCGGGCCGGCGTCGAAAAGGGGCTCACGATCGACGAGGCCGACGACGAGGTCTACCGAACGCTGTACAGCACGGTCGGTGATCTAGCTGAGCGGCTGCGCGCGGGTGACCTGGACCCACGGCTCTACCGCGAGGACGACCGGGTTGCCGACGTGACGCCGGTGCCGATGGTCGAGTTCGAGGACGAGGGCTGGGAGCTCGAGCCGGCCGACCGCTTTACCGAGGCGCTCGACGAGTACTTTCACGCGCTGGCGACCGAGGACGAGCCGGGTGACGGCGACACCGAGGGCGGTGGCCGGGACCGCCCGGACTTCGAGGGGGAGATCGAGAAACAACAGCGGATCATCGACCAACAGGAGGGGGCTATCGAGAACTTCGAGCGGCAGGCCCAGGCTCACCGCGAGCGTGCCGAGACGCTGTACGCAAACTACGACCTCGTCGACGAGGTACTGACGACAGTGCGAAACGCCCGCGCCGAGGACGTCCCCTGGGCGGAGATCGAGACCCGGTTCGAGGAGGGCAGAGAACAGGGGATCCCCGCCGCCGAGGCCGTCGAACGGGTCGACGGCAGCGAGGGAACGGTCACCGTCACAGTCGGCGACGACGAGGCGACACTGCGGGTCCAGGACGGTGTCGAGAAGAACGCAGACCGGCTCTACCGGGAGGCAAAGCAAGTCGAGGAGAAGAAAGAAGGCGCCGAGGCGGCCATCGCCGAGACGCGGGCGGAGCTAGAGCGGCTCCGGGAGCGACGCGAGCAGTGGGAGCCGGGCGAGGCCGAGGACGACGGCACAGACGACGAGGAACCGGCGGCTGTCGACTGGCTCTCGCGGTCGTCGATCCCCGTCAGGAGTACCGAGCAGTGGTACGAGCAGTTCCGGTGGTTTCACACCAGTGACGACTTTCTGGTCATCGGCGGCCGGGACGCCGACGACAACGAGGCGCTTGTAAAGAAGTATCTCGACGCGGGTGACCTGTTCTTTCACGCCCAGGCCCACGGCGGGCCGGCGACGGTTCTGAAGACGACCGGGCCGAGCGAGCCCGCCAACCCGGATATCGAGGTGCCCGACCGCTCGAAGGAGCAGGCTGCCAGGTTTGCGGTCTCGTACTCCTCCGTCTGGAAGGACGGGCGGTTTGCGGGTGACGCCTACATGGTCGGCCCGGACCAGGTGAGTAAGACCCCCGAGAGCGGCGAGTACCTCGAGAAAGGCGGGTTCGCGATCCGGGGTGACCGCACCTACTTCCGTGACGTGGCGGTCGGTGTCGCGGTGGGGATCACCTGCGAGCCCGAGACTCGCGTCATCGGTGGCCCGCCCGACCCCGTCCGCGAGCGCGCCGAGACGACAGTCGAGGTCGAGCCCGGCCGGTACGCACAGAACGACAGCGCAAAGCGACTCTACCGGGAGTTTCGCGGCCGGTTTGCCGACGACGCCTTCGTCAGGAAGGTGGCGAGCCCCGACAAAATCCAGGAGTTCCTGCCCCCGGGCGGAAGCCGCATGGTCGAGTCGGGGTCGACCCGGTGACTGGTGACTGGTGCTCGGTGCCCGGTGCCCGGTGGGTCGGTGTCGGGTCACGCCCGACCTGTCGATACTACCGAGGCTGCGCCACCCCGGCCAGGAACCGGTCTGCTCTGTGTGGGCGGCTGGTGACGGCCGCGAGGGATGGCAACGCTGAAGCCGGCCGGGGCCGCGTTCGGACACATGGAGACCGAAGAGATCGAGCGGCTCGCGGTGCTCGGCGCGGGGACCATGGGCCACGGGATCGCGGAAGTTGCGGCGCTGGCCGGGTACGAGGTATCCCTCCGGGATATCGAGGAGGAGCTCGTCGAGGAGGGTTACGACGAGATCGAGTGGAGCCTCCGGAAGCTTGCCGAGAACGACGCCATCAGCGAGGACGACCGCGAGGCGGCACTCGAGCGGATCACGCCGGTCGTCGACCTCGAAACCGCGGTCGCCGACGCTGACGTCGTTATCGAGGCGATCGTCGAGGACATGGATATCAAAAAGCAGGTGTACGGGGAGCTGGACGAACTCGCCCCCGAACCGACGATCTTCGCCTCGAACACCTCTTCGCTGTCGGTCACGGAGCTGTCGGAGACGACCGACCGTGCCGAGCAGTTCTGCGGGATGCACTTCTTCAACCCGCCGGTACGGATGGAGCTGGTCGAGGTCATCCGTGGAGGCCACACCAGCGACGAGACGCTGGATGCTGTCGAGGGGCTTGCCGAGTCGCTGGCCAAGACCCCGGTCCGCGTCCGGAAGGACGAACCCGGCTTCGTCGTCAACCGCGTCCTCGTTCCCCTGATGAACGAGGCCTGCTGGCTCGTCGAGGCGGACGAGGCTACCATCGCCGAGGTGGACTCGACCGCAAAGTACGGCCTGAATCTCCCGATGGGGGCCTTCGAACTCGGCGACCAGGTCGGCAACGACGTCACCCTGCACGTCCTCCGGTACATGGAGTCGGTGCTCGGAGCGGCTTACGAGCCGTCGCCGATGCTCGTCCGCGCCGTCGAGAACGACAAGCACGGCCGCAAGACCGGCGAGGGCTTCTACGACTACGAGGACGGCGGCGTCGACGTGCCACCCGACGAGGGTCGCGACGACGTCGAGGCCCGGCTGCTCGCGGTCATGGCAAACGAGGTCGGCAAGCTCCAGCAGAAGGATATCGCCCCGGTCGAGGAGGTCGACCGTGCGGTCAAACTCGGCGGCGGTTTCCCCGACGGCCCGGCCAGGATGGCCGACGACGCGGGACTGGCGTCGCTCGTCGAGACCCTGGAGGCCGCCCACGAGGCGACCGGCGGGGCCCGCTACGAGGTCTCCGAGGGGCTCCGAGCGGCCGCCGCCGATGGTGGCTTCTACCCGGAGGACGGCGACGAGGAGGTTGCCTTCGACACGCTCCGTCTCGAGTACCCCAGCGACCGGGTCGCCCGGGTCGTCCTCGACCGGCCACACCAGCTCAACACGGTCACCCCCGAGATGCTCGCGGAGTTCGAGGCGGCGGTCGACCGGGTCGAGGCCGACGACGAGGTGCGCGCGCTGGTCGTCGCCGGCGAGGGTGACCAGGCGTTCTCGGCGGGCGCCGACGCCGCCGGAATGGCGGGCGACGCCGACGCCGCACAGGCCGTTGCCCTCTCCCGGGACGGGCAGGCGGCGTGGGGTCGGCTGGAGGAACTCGCGGTGCCGGTCGTCGCGGCGGTCGACGGCTTCGCGCTCGGCGGCGGGATGGAGTTAGCGGCGTGTGCGGACATGCGAGTGGCGAGCGAGCGGTCGACCTTTGGCCAGCCCGAACGCGACCTGGGCATCCTCCCCGGCTGGGGCGGCACCCAGCGACTGACCGCCATCATCGGCGAGGGACGGGCCCGGGAGGTCGTGCTCACCGGCGACCACTACGACCCGGAGACGATGGCCGACTACGGCTTCGTCAACGAGGTCGTCCCCGCCGAGGACCTGACCGAGACGGCCCTGGACCTGGCCGAGGACCTGGCCGCGGGGCCGCCGCTTGCTCAGGAGTACATCAAGCGCGCGTTCCTCGCGGGCCGCGACGACACCGAGGCCGGCCTCGAGGTTGAGGCTCAGGCCTTTGGCCACGTCGTCACCAGTGAGGACTTTCTCGAGGGCGTCTCGAAGATGGGGAGCGACGAAGAGCCCGAGTTCGAGGGGAAGTGAGTACGGTCGTGTTTAGTTAAGAGGTTCAGAGGGTGAGGGTCCTAAGACCAGCAAGAAAGCCCCGACCTGTTCGACTCGGGGGGCTCGCTGCGGTCCTCACTCACTCCGTTCGTTGCGGTCCTTGCGTCGCCCGCCATCGTCGAACAGGTCGCCCCTTTCAGTCCCGCCCGCCGTGACTTCCAGGCCGGGCGGGATTGAAAGGGGCCGCTCGCTCGGCGTCTGAGACGACGCAAGCACCGCAGGAGTGACCAGAGGGAACGACGAGGAGCGCAGCGAGTCGCAACAGCCGAGCGAGCGGGGGCTTTCTTGCTGGACTGAAACCTGATGCTGCTAAAGTAAACACTACCGTGAGTACTCCGACTACATTTTTATACTGAGACGGGGCCATCCCCGTTGTGTCGAAGCCGTACCGGGACGAGGAGTGGCTCCGCGAGCAGTACTGGGAGAACGGTCTCACGCAGCGGGAGATCGCAAAGAAGTGTGGTGTGTCCGCCAGAGCGACCCGAAACTGGATGAAGAAGTTCGGCATCGAGCGGCGTGAGATGGCCGGCGAGACTCACCCACTCTACGACGAGGAGCGCGAGCCGTCGGTCAGGGAAGCTATCTCGGATGCTCTAACCGGTCGGGAATTCGACGAGGCGGTCCGCGAGCGCATGTCGGACGCGCATTCCGGGTCCGAACTCCCGACTGAGACACGGGAAAAAAATATCCGAGTCCTTGTCGGGGGTTTCGAAGTCAGACGAGACTCGGAAACGGATGAGTGAGGCTCGGAGGGGGGACAACAGCCCAAACTGGCGCGGTGGTAAAGTTCCTCGATACGGGCCAGGCTGGATAGCGGCCCGCAGGAAGGTACGGGAGCGCGGTGAGGTGTGTCAGCTCTGTAGGGAGGACAGGACCAACGAATTGCTGGATGTCAATCATATCACTCCAGTCCGGCAGTTTCGCGATGACCCGGACTCCGACCTATGCGACGCACATACCCACGACGATCTCGTCCTACTCTGTCGTCTATGCACATGTCTGTAGCGCATGGGGATGTCGAGCTTGATAGCAGCCCAGGGCTTGAGTAGAAGTGGTGGGATTTATTTGCTTACATAATCTTGAATAAATTGCGGGCAAGCTCGCTTGGTGTAGTCCGGCCAATCATATCGGCCTTTCGACAATTTCGGTCGACACCGGATTGGAAGACAGCCGATGACCGGGGTTCAAATCCCTGAGCGAGCATCGCAGCCTGTGAGAAGTGCAGGGAGCGGGATTTGAGCAGACGAGACCCGCGCAGCGACGCGAGCACGTCTCGACGAATCCAAATCCCCGAGCGAGCATCCTGCGACGAACCTGTGGAGCGAAAACGCCGGGACCTGGACGACGCGGGACGAGCGTCGTGAGTCCTGTTATCGGCTTCAACGCTTACCCGGACGGGTTCGAGGTTGAGGACACGGACAAGCCCCACCCTCAACGAGCGACGTCGTCAGACTGAGCGAAGTGGGTGGGGTAGTTGACCAAGGTCGTTCGCTCCAAATTCCGTGTAACAGCCTAAGGGGCGACTGCCAGGTTGTTAACCGCTGAAGACCCACTCAAACTGGCGTCCAAACTCCGCTCAGAGCCCGCAGGTAATGGGGATTCGGAGTTTTGATCCGCAGTCTTGGAAACCCCCTCCGACCGAGGACGCTCTGACGGGCCGGATGCCGTCTGGCGATTCCGACCCCAATTCACATAGATTCTATGTGATGTTTATCGAGTGTGCGGGTTAGTTCCCGGGAGATTCGGGTCCAAACACGGTTACTGTCTTGCGGTTTGCCGATATCCACCCTCCGCTGGGTAGTGACGATCATAATTACGATGACCTGAAATCTACGTCTGAATCGGCCTCCGGAGCTTTTTCGGGAGAAATAGGATTTTTATCAAGAGCTGATTATCGTCGATGAACCGGGTCCAAAACCGGGATCAAAACTCCGAACTCCCTGTACTTGCGGGCTCTACGGCCGTGTTTGGACCGCGATTGAGGACTGTAGCTTCCACCTGCGAGCTGCTTCGGGGCGCTCGCCCAGTAATACGGAGTTTTGATCACAGCGGTACACCGCGGAAGCCCACCGCTTCAGGGGTGGGAGGAAGCGCGTAAGTTTGATTTGACTTCGGTTTTGAGTATTAGACACGTCTCACAGGCCCAGACGTGGTCGGTGAGACGGGCAGTCTGTCAGCCTGCCCCGAAGTCGGGGACGCTGAACGAGTCCCTCCGCCTCCCGGTCTGGAAGCTGCCTGAGAAAGCCCCTCGTTAGAAAGCGAGGGGCGTGGGGCTTTCGACTGTGGAGCGCGAAACTTGGGAGTCCACCGACAAGCCCACGACTTCAGTCGTGGGTCGCTGACTGTTCCGCCTCTACGCTCGGATGCGGGTCGTCGGGCGCGTGCTCGCGCCACGATTCCCTGTCTTCCTCTCCCAGTTGCTCGTTGAATAGTGTCGTCGCCCGCTCGTAGCCGCTGTACCCGCTGAGTCGGTCTTCGTCGTCGGTCACCGCCCAGTATGTCGCCTTGTGTTCGACCAGCCCCCGCTCCTTCAGCCGCGAGAGTGCGGTACTGACTGCGCCTTCGTCGGCATCAATTTGCGAAGCGATTTCTCTCGCCTTATAGGCACGGTCCTCGTTGGCAACGAGAAAGCCGAGCACCTGGTCAGGGACCGAGAGGTCCGCAAGTTCTTCCTCACTCGTGTTCTCGAAGGTATCCCGGTCGATCGACATCTCTGTGTCTGGCTACGGTGAGTGCTGTGAAAAGTGTTAGGAGAGAAAGTCATGAAAATATGAAGATACTCGTACGGGGAATCACGCCAGGCAGGGGAAACTACCGACAATTCTGCCGCTGCAGAAGTGAGCGACTGATTTCCCCCCTGCTCAGGATTCCCCGCTGAGGGATTCGGACTGTGGACGTTGCAGACCGCACGCCCGGAGCTGTCCCCCTGTTCGGGCGACGATTCGCAGCCAAGATCCACACTCGGAGCTATCGACGTAGCGAAAGCGAACTCCCCGCTTCGGTCCGAAGCGGTCGTCACAGTCGATCCACGGCCGTCGAAATTCCCCGCAAGAAAGGCCGAATCCGAGTGTGGAAGACGGAGTGTGGATGCCACGACCGCCGGCATCCGACGACCACTGTCGGCGCCCGCTTCTCCCGCTGTCGGGCGAATTATCCATATCCGCCCCTCAATCCCGTGGGGAGGACCTCCCCGTGGAAGACATCGATCCGCGATCCACACACGGTTGCCGTCTGGCGATTCACAGATGTTGGGAGGCGGCCACGACATGACGGTCACAGACTCGGCGCGCTATCCTGGCGATTCACGCCCTCAGTGGCCCGGAACCAGCAGGATCGGCCTCGTTCGCGTTTCCCGACACTGCAAACCACACTCGGCCATCCACACTCCGAATTCCGTATCCTTGCGGGCTCTCAGGCCGAGTGTGGATCCTCGATGACGGCCGCACGTTCAATGTTATCGGTGCTCCACGCGACTCGCGCCGTGGCACGGAGTGTGGATGAGCGAACTCAAGAGCAGGCTCCCGCCACCCGGCTCCATCCGTGACCCACGAACTCCGAGCGCACGACACCGTGGAAGAGGTCGCCGGACGCTCAGTGCTCTCATCCGAGACGTGCCCGGAGCGTCCGCGCTTCCGACTTTTACAGGTGTTCAGAAATGGTACTGGGTGCGCAGTCTCATTCTGCAGCGCCCTCTTCCTGACTGGTCCCCGAGAGATGCCGTAGGAGCCCAGTCCCACCGCCGGTTCGACAACTTCCCGCTATCGGTAGTAATAATGGGCCGGGGCGCACAGCTACGGCAGCTGGCCGACGACCCGACCGAGCGCGAGGATGTGGCCGACGCCCGGACGGCCAAGAGCTTCACCGACCGGCTGTTCGTGGTCGAGGTCGACAGCGCTCGCGACCTGCCCGCAGCGGTCGAGGAGCGGCTCCGCGGGCACGGGCTCCGGGGATACAACGAGGTGCACGACGTCGAGGCCGAGGACCCTGCCTTCGCCGGCGACCTGAGCGGCGGCGACCGCTACCGCTTCGTCGACGTGCGGGCCCGCGGCGACCTCCAGTCCTACGTCGTCGACTGAGACACGCCGTCGCCGAGGGCTCCGCACACGTCACCGGACGTGCATGGAAAGCGCTTTGAACCGGCTGGAGCAACCGGGGATATGGCGCTTGCCGACGCGGACCGGGAGTTCGTCGTTGAGGAACTCGGCCGCGAGCCCACGGCAGCCGAGGCAGCACTCTTCGAGAATCTCTGGAGCGAGCACTGTGCGTACCGCTCCTCGCGGCCGCTGCTCGATGCGTTCGACAGCGAGGGCGAGCAGGTCGTCGTCGGCCCCGGTGACGACGCCGCCGTCGTTGCCCTCCCAACAGGGGGCGACGAGGACGGGGACACCTACATTACGCTAGGGATCGAGAGTCACAACCACCCCTCCTACGTCGACCCGTTCGACGGCGCGGCGACCGGCGTCGGCGGGATCGTCCGTGATACCCTCTCGATGGGCGCGTACCCGATTGCGCTGGCGGACTCGCTGTACTTCGGCGATTTCG
>JAQCNN010000083.1 GCA_028275005.1 Salinirussus sp. | reverse complement strand
GCTCCACCGCGCCATACATATCCCCCTGGTCCCCCGGCCCCCCCGCGCGCCCCGGCCCAACCCCCGGCGGGGGGGCGCCCACCCCGCCCCCCGGGGTTTGTTTGGGGGGGGCCCCCCCCCGCGCCCCCGGCCACCCCCCGCCCCCCCGGTGTTGTTGGGGGGGGGGCGCCCCCCCCCCCCCCCCCACGCCGGAAGACGACCAGCGCGAGTCTTCCGGAAGTTCGGTCGGTGAGCGGTGGGAACCGGGGGGCGCCCGTCGGAACGGTTTTGCCGATGGATGTGACATGGTAGCACATGTACCACGTACTGATGCCGGTTGACAGCAGTGAATCCCGGGGCGTCGCACAGGCAAAGACCGTCGAGGCACTCCCGAACGCCAGCGAGGCGGTGACGGTTACACTGCTGTACGCGTTCGACGACGAGGAGAGAGAGGCGGAGACCGCCCCCCGGCAGACCCCGGGTGGGCGCGTCGCCTACGACCGGTTACAGGAGGCGGGGATCGCCGTCGAGCAGGTCTCCCGGGTCGGCGACCCGGCAACGGCGGTCCTCGAGGTGGCCGCGGAGACCGACGCCGACCACATCGTGCTCGGCGGCCGCAAGCGGTCACCCGCCCGGTCGCTGCTGTTTGGCAGTGTCACGCAGGCGGTGTTACTCGACGCCGACCGGCCGGTCTCGGTTACCGGCGGCGAGAAGTGACACCGGCCGACCGGCAAGCCGGCGTGGGGGCGGCCCGTCGCGGGGGTCAGTCCGCCGGCTGTTCGACCTCCTCTGCGGTCTCGCGCTCGCCGCTAGGGAGGGCATCCCGGAACCGCCGGAGCACCGTTCGGGCGCGAGGGACGTCGGCGTCACTGCCGAGCGCGCTGACGAGCGCCAGCGCGCGACGAGCCCGGGTACGGCGCCAGGACTGTTCGCGGTGCTGGTAGGTCCGGATCCCCCGGAGGAAGTCGATCTTCCGGAACTCCGGCCAGTAGGGGGTACAGAAGTAGACGGCGGCCTCGTTGCCGTTTGCCTGCCAGGGGAGAAAGTTCGAGGTGCGCTCGTCACCCCCGGTGCGGACGATGAGGTCGACGTCCCGGGTTGGCCCCTCCGGCAGCGCCGCCTCGACGGCCTCGACGTCGACCTCGGTCGGGTCGCGCTCGGCGGCGGCCACCTCGCGGGCGATGTCGCGGGCGGCCCCGAGCAACTCCGCCCGGCCACCGTAGGCCAGCGCGATGTTGAGGAAGAGCTGGTCGTACCCGTCGGTCCGGCGCTCGGCGTAGTCGATGGCCGCACGGACCCGCTCCGGGAGACGGTCGCGGTCGCCGATGGCGCGGATCCGGACCCCGGCGTCGTGAACCCGGTCGGCGTTGGCGAACTCCCGGAGCTTCTCGGCGATCAGGTCGAAGAGGTGTTCGCGCTCCTCGGCCGGCCGCTCGAAGTTCTCCGTGGAGAAGGCGTAGAGGGTGACCTCACGAACCCCGAGTTCGTCACACCAGTCGAGCAGCTGTTCGGTGGTCTGGGCGCCCGCGCGGTGGCCGTCGGCGGCGTCTCCGCCCTGTTTGTCGGCGTACCGACGGTTCCCGTCCTGAATGACCGCCACGTGTGACGGGGTCTCGGAGAGCTCGGCCCGTAACAGCCGCTCGTAGGCGGCGTCCGCGAGCCGGCGCAGGCGTGGTCGCATCTGTCGGATACCCATGATGGACTCGGTATCAGTCTTGTGTTATCTGCTGCCCCACCACCTTTTAATACGCCGCCTACGGGGCCCGTCGGGACACCAGCAACGCCGCGGCAGTCCTGGTCGGGCGGGCCGGGGGGTTCGTTTCACCGAGACCAACGACGCGGCCGAGGGACTCTCCGTTCATCCGGGGCCCGTTGGGGGCCCCGGCCCGTGGGGGCGGGAGACGGCGGAACTCGACACCGAGCAGGCCCTACGGGCTCCGGAGGAGGGGCCCTCGTGTGACTGTAACCGTGGCTGGGGTGCGGTAGCCGGCGACTACCGCGGACAGAGCCGACGGGTCGGTGTCACCGCCGGCGACGGCGCCGTGGCCCACAGCCCGCCAGCCGTGACGGCGACCGACACCCGACAACCGTGAGGTGTAAGCCTCGTGGCACGAAAAAATAGGTATGACCGACGCGAGCGCCGGACAGCAGGACACCGACCTGGTCCAGCGGACCTGGCAGTTGCTCCAGCCCGGCGAGGTCGCCCTCAACGGGCTCATCGTTCACACGGAGTTCGACGGGAGCCAGGAGACGCAGATGCACCAGGCCACACTCGAGGTGGGTGAGATCGTCGCCGAGGCCGCGGGGCACGAACCGACCGACACGTACGTCGAGTCAGGCAACGACAGCGCCGAGTTCTCCTCGAACCAGCACCAGGGGCTGACACTCGACGGCGAGGAGTTCGTCTGGGAGTGCCAGCAGCTGCTCCGGGACGGCGCGTTCGACATCGTGCTGTACTACGAGGCAGACGCCGACCACGAGGCGGTCCAGGCGGCAGCCCGCGAGGCGGGCTACGAGGTGACAGGGGTCCGCGGTGACGCCGACAGCCCGGGGGACACCCTGGAGTGAGGGTGGAGAGTCGCCACGGTGGACGGCCGGCGACGAACGGTTTAACCACGCCGAGCCCGGAATATAGGCCGATGATACCGCTGCTCCACGACTTTGCCGACGAGCGGGTGCTCGTGTTCGGGGGCGGGCCGGTCGGCGCGCGGAAGGCCCGTCGCTTTGCCCGCGAGGCCGAGGTCGTGGTGCTCGCCCCCGACTTTTCCGGGGAGTTCGAGGACGCGGACGTGGCGCTAATCCGGGCTGTGCCCACCCCAGGGAGCGTGGCCGGGTGGCTCGACCGGGTGGGGCCGGCGCTGGTCGTCGCCGCCACCGACGACACGGCGGTGAACGACGCCGTCGAGCGCGCGGCCGAGGCGCGTGGCGTGTTAGTGAACCGTGCCGACCGGTCCCGGGTCGACCAGGACGAGGAGGCGGGGTCGTACGACACCGACCGGGTAGTCGTCCCGGCAACGGTCAGGGACGGCCCGGTCGTGGCGAGCGTCGGGACCGGCGGTCGGGCGCCGGCGCTGTCCCGACGGCTCCGCCAGGAGATAGCGGAGACGCTGGACGGGGCCGGCGAACTCGCGGAGCTGACCGCCGACCTGCGCGCGGAACTGCGGGACAGACCGGCAGACCAGCGCCGTGATGCGGTTCGGGCAGTCGTCAGGGCCGACGCGGTTTGGAAGGCTTTAGATACCCCCGACGACAACCCACGAGAGACAGCAAGAGCCGTGATCTCAGACGTGACGGGTGACCCGGAATGACGTCGACGGGCACCATCGCCGGGGCGAGTATCTCCTACACGCGGGCAACGGTCGACCAGCTCGAGGCGGCCGCGGCTCCGAGCCAGCGTGAGGCCGTGCTCGACCTTCTCGACGCCGGGGCCGAGGAGGCGGTTGTCCTCCAGACGTGCAACCGTGTCGAGGGCTACGTCGTCGCCGACACCGCCGAGGACGGCCAGGCGGCCCTCGACAGTCTCTTCGGGGACGTTCCCGAGGAGCTCGTCGTCCGGATGGACCACACCGGGAGCCTGCGTCACCTGCTACGGGTGGCAGCCGGGCTCGAGTCCCTGGTGGTCGGCGAGGACCAGATCCTCGGCCAGGTCCGGGACGCCTACGAGGACGCCCGGGGTGTCGGCGGGATCGACACCATCCTCGAGGACGGTGTCACAAAGGCGACACGGGTCGGCGAGCGTGCCCGCACCGAGACGGCGATCAACGAGGGGGTGGTCTCGCTGGCCAGCGCGGCCGCCCGGCTCGCCGCCGAGGATATCGACCTCTCGACCGCCGCCGGGCTGGTCGTCGGCGCCGGCGAGATGGGGACGCTCGCGGCGAAGACGCTGGCCGACCGGGTCGACGAACTCGTCGTTGCCAACCGGACTGTCCCCCACGCCGAGCACGTGGCCGAGCAGGTCGACACCGACGCCGCCGAGGCGGTCGGGCTCGACGACCTGCCCGAGGCCGCCACCCAGGCGGACCTGGTCATCACAGCCACCGGCAGCGAGGACGCCGTGCTGGACCGGGGCGTACTGGCCGGGGCCGGCGAGACCTTCGTCGTCGACCTCGGCCAGCCCCGTGACGTGCCACCGGCAGCCGCCGAGGTGCCGGGTGTAACGGTGAACGACCTCGACGCCCTGGAGACCGTCACCGAACGGACCCGCCAGCAGCGCCAGCGGGCGGCCGCGCGCGTCGAGGCGATCATCGACGAGGAGTTCGAGCGGCTGCTCACCGGCTACAAGCGAAAGCGCGCCGACCGGGTCATCTCCGCGATGTACGAGAGCGCCGAGCGCGTCAAGGCGGCCGAGATCGAGCGAGCGAACAGCGAGGCCGACTTCGACGACGACCAGCTGGCGGCCGTCGAGGCGATGGCCGACTCTATCGTCTCCCAGCTACTGGCGGCACCGACCAACAGCCTCCGGGACGCCGCCGAGGAGGACGACTGGTCGACGATCAACACCGCACTCCAGCTGTTCGACCCAGACTTCGGGCCCGACGCCACCGAGCCTCCCGCCTTTGTCGAGGGGATGAGCCCCGACGAGATCCCCGAGGCCATGCGCGAGGAGATGCCCGCGGCTGTCCTCGACCAGCTCGAGGAGTGAGGGTGAGGGCCACGGGGTCGGCTACCCCGCCAGCCGGACACTGTTTTCCTCGCCTCTTCGGGACTGACCGGCACCCGTAACCAACCGAACGACCGGACGACTGCGCGCTTCGCCGCGTATTTAGGCCTTGACCAACGCTAGCAAACATGGATGCCGAACTCGGCTCACGCGGCGTCGAAACGGTGTGTCAGACCTGCGAGGTCGAACTGGACCGTATCGCCGAGGTCGCGATGCTCACCGAGCAGGACCTCGAACTGCTCCGCCAGCCGCGACGACGGATCAACGCGAACATCCCCGTCCGGATGGACGACGGCTCGGTCGAGGTCTTCCCCTCCTTTCGCGTCCAGTACAACGACGCCAGGGGGCCGATGAAAGGGGGGATCCGGTTTCACCCCGCGGTCGACGAGGACGAGGTGGACGAACTCGCCTTTCTCATGGCGCTGAAGTGTGCGGTCGTTGACATCCCCTTCGGCGGCGCGAAAGGCGGGGTCCAGGTCGACCCGAGTGCCCTCTCGACGGGCGAACTGGAGCGGCTGTCCCGGGCGTACATCTCGGAGTTTCAGGACGACATCGGGCCACAGACCGACATCCCGGCGCCGGACGTGAACACCGACGGACAGGTGATGGCGTGGATGCGCGACGAGTACGAGCAGGTCGTCGGCAGGCAGACCCCAGGGGTTATTACCGGGAAGCCACCGGGGCTCGGCGGGAGCAAGGGCCGGACGACCGCGACATCGCTGGGCGGCGCGGAGGTCCTCGACGCGTTCCTCGAGACGGTCGACATCGGCGGTGACAGCCCGACGGTTGCGGTCCAGGGCTTTGGCAACGTCGGCTCGCATCTCACCAAGTTCCTCCACGAGCGGGGCTACGACGTCGTCGCAGTGAGCAACGCCGACGGCGGCCTGCACGACGCCTCGGGGCTGGCAGTCCCGGCGCTGTTCGACGAGCACGCCGACACCGGTGACCTGGTCGCCGCGGAGGCCACCGAAATACCGAACGAGGAACTGCTCACACTCGATGTCGATGTCCTGGTTCCCGCCGCCATCGAGGACCAGATCACCGAGGAGAATATGGCGGACATCAGGGCGGATGCGGTGTTAGAGATGGCAAACGGGCCGACGACGCCGACCGCCGACGAGTATCTCTCGGCACACGGCGTCCCGGTCGTGCCGGACATCCTCGCCAACGCCGGTGGGGTCACCGTGTCGTACTTCGAGTGGGTCCAGAACACGACAAACGAGTACTGGACCGTCGACCGCGTCCAGGAGAAGCTCCGAGCACAGATGGCAACGGCCTTCGAGGCGGTCGCACAGGTCAAAGCCGAGGGGGACGGGACCCGAAGCTGGCGGGAGGCGGCGTACACCCGTGCGGTCGATGCCGTCCTCCAGGCAGAGACGTACCGCAGCAACATCCCCGAGCGGTGACCGAGCGCCACGCTCAGGCACCGAACCACCGTCCGGGGGTAGACTCTTTGCCCCCGCGGCCGTTTGGCGGGTATGGCAGACCAACTCTCCGACGAGGAGGTCGAGGCACAGCTGCCTGACGGCTGGGAGCGTGACGGCACCGAGATCGTCCGTACCTTCGAGTTCGACTCCTACCTGGACGGCGTGGGGTTTCTCTCGGGGGCCGCCGGGCTCGCCGAGGAGGCCTGGCACCACCCCGAGATGACCGTCACCTGGGGCGAGGTCGAGGTCCGGCTGACGACCCATGAGGCGGACGGGGTGACTGGCAAGGATATCGACCTCGCCGAGCGGTTCGACGGGATCTACGACTGAGCCGTCCCGGTGGGCCGCGGTGACCGTGCCACAGCACGGCGATGCCAGCCGAGGGGGGCCGAGACGACCGCGACCCCTGGCCACAGGCGACGAGCCGTCAGTGGACCGGGGACCGGCCACCGGCCCGTAACTCCCAGAAGGTACTTGACGACCGGTGACATACACTGTACTCTCTATGACCGGTCGTGACTACGATTTCTGGCTGTTGGACCTAGATGGCACTGTCGTGGATGTCCGCCAGTCCTACGTCCACGAGGTGGTCGAGGCGGTCGGCGAGCGGCTGGGTGTCGGCTTCACCGACCGGGAGGCAAACCTCATCTGGTACGGGCCGGGACAGGCCCGCGAGGCGATGTTCGCCCGAAAGGGTGTGGACTCCGAGGCGTTCTGGGGTGTCTTCCACGAGGTCGACCGGCCCGAAAACCGTGCCGAGGCCTCCTACGTCTACGACGACGCGGCCGCCACCGTCCCCGGCCTCCAGGGGCCGGTCGGTGTCGTGACCCACTGCCAGGAGTACCTGACCGGACCGGTGTTGGAGACACTCGACATCGGTGACTGGTTCGACACTGTCGTCTGCTGTACCCACGAGACGGGCTGGAAGCCCGACCCGAGGCCGGTGGAGATGGCTATCGCCGACCTCGACACGCGTGACGCGGAGACGGGGGCGATGGCCGGCGACGGCCCGCGTGACGTGCAGGCGGCCCACAACGCCGGGCTCGACGGGATCCACGTGGCCCGTCACGACCACCCAGCACGCGCTGAGGGGACGGCCCCCCTCGACGGCGCGACGAAGGTGCGGACGCTGACCGACCTGTGGGACTGAGCCGGTGTCCGGGGAGTCAACGGCACGGCCCGCGTGGAACGCGTACCGGGGAGTTTAACGCCGGCGACACCCAACACTGAGATATGTCCGCGCTCCGAGATGCGTTGCGGGACCTGCCAGATGCGGTGTTCGCCGACCTGCTGGAGAGTGATGACACCTACCTCCTGACGATCGACCTCCCAGGGGCGACGGCGGAGACGGTCGATGCCCGCGTCGAGGGCGGGACGCTGGTCATCGAGGCCCGCCGCGAGAAGTCGGTCCCCCCGGAGTTCCGGTTTGTCGAGGAGGAACGGTCGCTGTTCCTGGACGTCCGCCTGCCCCTGCCGCCGGACGCGACCGGCACGGACGCCGAGGGGAGTGTCGCCGGCGGCGTGTTGGAACTGCACCTCCCAAAGCAGTCGGCAACACCGGAGACGGCAGTCCCGGTCCACGAGGGGTGACGGGGGGACCCGTCCGGTGAACCTCCGCTCGTACTGGCGGTTTCTGGTCGTTCTCAAGCAGTTTCTCCCGCTGATCGTCGCATACACCCGTGACCGCCGTCGGTTCCTGCTGTTCGGGCGCTCTCGGCAGGTCTCACCGGCGACCCGGCGGCGGCGGGCCGAGAAGCTGTTGCAGTCACTGCTGACACTGGGGCCGACGTTCATCAAGCTGGGACAGCTACTTTCGACCCGGCCCGACATCCTGCCCCCGGAGTATATCGACGAGTTCACGCAACTCCAGGACAGCGTTCCGCCGGCGGCGTGGGCGGACGCCCGGGGCGTTATCGAGACGGACCTCGGCCCCATCGACGAGGCCTTCGACAACTTCGACACGGACGCCATCAGCGGTGCGAGCCTCGGCCAGGTCTATCTGGCCGACCACGACGGCGAGCAGGTGGCGGTGAAGGTCCGCCGACCGGGGGTCAAGCAACTCGTCGAGGCCGACCTCCGGGTGATCCGGTGGTCGATCCCGGTGCTCTCGCGCTTTGTCGGGGAGGCACAGGCGTTCTCCCTGGAGACGCTGTCCGAGGAGTTCGCCAAGACGATCCGCGAGGAGATGGACTACGCCCGCGAGGCGCGGATGCTCGAGGAGATAAAAGCAAACTTCGCCGGCAACCCCGACATCCGGATCCCGTCGGTCGTCGACGAGCGCTCGACCGGACGGGTGCTGACGATGGAGTACGTCCCCGGCACGAAGATCAGCAACGTCGAGGAGCTGGACACCCGCCGGCTCGACCGGACCGAACTCGCGGAGACACTCCAGCGGGCCTATCTCGACATGATCATCGAGGACGGCGTCTTCCACGCCGACCCCCACCCCGGCAACCTCGCGGTGCAGGACGACGGGACCCTGGTCTTCTACGACTTTGGCATGTCGGGCTACGTCGACCCGTTCATCCAGGACAGGATCGTCGACTTCTACGCCGCGGTCGCCGCCCAGGACATCGACGCGATCCTCGACACCCTCATCGAGATGGGGACGCTCTCACCGGAGGCCGACCGTCAGGTGATGGCCGACGTGATGGAGCTAGCCATCGCAGACGCCCGTGGCGAGGAGATCGAACAGTACCGCGTCCAGCAGATCGTCCAACAGGTCGAAGACACCATCTACGAGTTCCCGCTCCGGCTCCCGTCGAATCTCGCGCTCGTGCTCCGGGTGGCGACGGTCGTCGAGGGGGTCTGTGTGACACTCGACACCGACTTCGACTTCATCTCGGTGGCGACGGAGTATCTCGGCGAGGAGGGGTTCATCGAGGAGGGGGTCCGGGAGTACGTCGACGACCGTGTGACGGAGGTGACCGACGCCGCGCAGTCGGCGGTGCGGGTGCCGCCGAAACTCGAGTCCGCGCTCGACACCATCGAGCGGGACGCGCTGACGGTCAAAGCAGAGCTCAAAGACCCCGACAAGCGGTTCGAGCGGCTAGCACGGCGGGTGATCCTCGGGCTCGTCTTCACCGCGGGTCTCCTCTCGACGACGGCCCTGTACATCTTTGGGACCGGGCAGGCGACACTCGTCGCCGGCGGACTCACGCTCGTCGTTGGCCTGCTCATCTGGCGCTCGTTCCGCAGGCGCCGCGGACTCAGTGCCGAGCCGCAGTTCACCCGGCAGGCGATACGCGAACGCGAGGAGGAGGCGGAGTCGGAGGGCCCGGCGCTTGGGCTCGGGAGCCCTGGCACTGGCCCCGGCCCTGGGCCCGGTACCGGTGGGACCGACACCGGGGAGCCGGCGGACGACCCCAGGAGCGAGTCGGGGTAGACACCCCTGTCGGTTACCGGCAGACGGCCGTGAGCCGAGCGGAGCCGTTCCAAACTGTTTATACTCGGGGATCGACAATCAGGGGATATGCCACGAGAGCAGAACGAGGTCCGCGACCTCGACGAGGGGAGTTACGTCATGATCGACGACGCCCCCTGTATGATCAACTCCTACAGCACAGCAAAGCCGGGCAAACACGGCAGCGCGAAAGCCCGCATCGATGCCGAGGGTGTCTTCGACGCGAAGAAGCGGTCGCTCTCACAGCCCGTTGACGCGAAGGTGTGGGTCCCGATCATCAACCGCAAGCAGGGCCAGGTGATCAACGTCGACGACAACGAGATCCAGGTGATGGACCTCGAGACCTACGAGAACTTCGTGATGCGTGCAAACGGGATCGACGTCGAGGCCGACGACGAGATCGAGTTCCTGGAGTACGAGGCACAGCGGAAGATCGTCTGAATGTTCCCGGGGGCAGCGGCCGACCGAACCGACGCCGACTACGCCCTCGTCGGGGCGCCACTCGACGCGACGACCTCGTTCCAACCGGGCACCCGCTCCGGACCCCGTGAAATCCGGCACGCGGCCGGCGGCTTCGAGGACTTCGACCACCACACCGACCGCTCCTTCTCCGGCCTCGCCGTCCACGACCACGGTGACGTCCGTCCTCGCGCCGACGTCGACGAGTATCTCGACTATCTCCGGGGGACAGTCACGGACCACGCGGCGCAGGGCAGGGTGCCACTCGTGGTCGGCGGCGAACACACTGTCACCCTCGCGAGCGTCAGGGCCCTCGAACCCGATGTCGCGGTCGTCCTCGACGCACACCTGGACCTCCGGGAGACGTACGCGGGGGCCGCGACGAGCCACGCGACGGTCACCCGCCGGCTGCTCGCGGTCGTCGACGAGGTGGTGATCCTCGGCGCCCGGGCCGGCAGCGAGGAGGGGTGGGCACGGGCTGAGGCCGACGACGTGACTCTCGTGGCCCCGGACGCGGTGCGTGCGTGGGAGCCGGACCTGTCGGGGCCAGTCCACCTGAGCGTCGATATCGACGCGGCGGACCCGGGCTACGCGCCGGGGACCGGCACCCCCGAGCCGTTCGGGCTGGAGCCGGCGACGATGCGCGA
>JAQCNN010000080.1 GCA_028275005.1 Salinirussus sp. | reverse complement strand
GGTGCCGACGAGGAGCAAGTCGGCGACGCGGACTCGGGTCTTGAGTGGGGGATGCCGGCGGGTTCGGACTCGGAACACGAACCGGGCTCGGACGCCGACGTCGAGCCGGACCAGGCAGCCGCCGACCGGGATGGCCCCCGGGTAGCTGTCGGGGAGTACGCCTGGAGTGATTTCCAGCGCGAGGTCGACGGCACCGGCCCCGTGGACCGGGCGGCACATCTCGGTTTCGACCCCGCCGAACTCGAGTGGCGACTCGGCGTGGCCGGCGGCGTCGCCGGCGAGTTCGACGACTACTTTCAGGACTTCTGTGACCCGGCGACCACCCCGGTTGTAAAGGATATCTACAACTGGGAACACTTCAAGCGGGAGTACTACTACGAGGCCGGCGGCGCGCTCCCGCGCAACCGCGCCGGTGAGCAGATGCCCTTCGACCCGGAGGGATACCTCGGCTTTGCCCCCGCCGAGACCGAGTCCCGACTCTCCCAGGGGCAGGACACCGCAGAGACGCTTGCGGAGATTGTCGACGAACGGACGGTCAACGTCAACGAGGAACTCGACGAGGACGGCTTCTTCTCGACCCGCGAGGGCCACACCACGGTCGTCGACCGGTACGACCTGGAGAAGGCGGTCCCGATGGAGAAGAAGACACACTTCTACGAGGAGGACCGCTACTGGGTGAACAAACCCTACGCCTGTGTCCTCATCTTCCTCTCCCGGAAGGAAAACGAGCGGAAGTACTACGTCATCGAACCGTACACAAACGAGATTGAGGAGCGACTCAGTGACTTCCTCTCACGGAAGCTCAAGACGGCGATCAAATACTCCGAGGACGATGTCGTCGTCCAGGGCAGTGACACCGACCGCGCACAGGTGATCCAGCGCGAGGCGGAGAACCTGCTGAACCGGTATGACCTCTACGACGGGACGACCGTCCGCAGCAACGGGGAGAGCGGCGGTGGCGTCCTGACACAGGTAAAGGGTGTGCTCGGGATGAACGGCACCGAGAGCACGTCGACGGGCGGTGAACTCGAGGGGATCGCCGTCCGGCCGGAGCCGGCGATCCTCGCCGACGACCCCGAGACGCTCACCGAGTACCAGGTCGAGAAGCTCCTCTACCAGCTCAAGCGCAACTTCATCGGTTACTCCCGGATCGACGCCGTCAAACACGACATCAACGTTGAGGACGTCTCCTGTGACGGCTACAACTCCCGGGTGTTCGTCTACCACACCGACTACGAGCAGATCATCACCAACATCGAACACGGTGAGAGCGAACTCGACGAGTTCGTCGTCAAGCTGGCCCAGCGGTCGGGGAAGGGGATCTCGAAACGACAGCCCCAGGTCGACGCGACCCTCCCCGACGGCTCGCGTGCACAGCTCACGCTGGGCCAGGAGGTCTCGGACCACGGCACCAACTACACCATCCGTCAGTTCAAGGACGTCCCCTTTACGCCGGTCGACCTGATCAACTGGAACACGTTCAATCTGGACGAGATGGCCTTTCTGTGGCTCTGCATCGAGAACAACAAGTCGCTGATCTTCGCGGGCGGGACCGCCTCCGGAAAGACCACCAGCCTCAACGCCGTCTCGCTGTTTATCCCTTCGAGCGCGAAGATCGTCTCTATCGAGGACACCCGCGAGGTGGAACTCCCCCAGCGCAACTGGGTTGCGAGTGTCACCCGCCCCTCCTTCGGCGAGGACGACAAGGGTGACGTCGACGAGTTCGACCTGCTGGAGGCCGCGCTCCGCCAGCGGCCCGACTACATCGTGATGGGCGAGGTCCGGGGGGAGGAGGGCCGGACCCTGTTTCAGGTCATGTCGACCGGGCACACGACCTACACCACCTTCCACGCCGACTCCGTCGGCGAGGTGATAAAGCGGTTTACCACCGACCCGATCAACGTCTCGAAGACCCTCTTTACCGCGCTCGACCTGGTCTCGATCCAGACCTCGACTCGCGTCGACGGCAACAAGGTCCGCCGGAGCAAGACCCTCACCGAGATCAACGAGTACACACCCGAAAACGACGAGATCAACGTCCGGGACGTCTACGAGTGGCGCGCGGAGACCGACGAGTTCCTCCAGATGGGGTCCTCCAGCACGCTCGAGGAGATCCAGTTCGACCGCGGGTGGAGCCGCGAGCGTCTCGACGAGGAACTGTTCAAGCGAAAGGTCGTGCTCGCCTATCTCATCCGCAACGGGCTCAACACCTACACGGAGGTGGCGGCGACGGTCCAGGCGTTCATCAACGACCCGAAGACGATCCTGACGATCATCGCCAACGAGCAACTGGAGCGCTCACTCGAGGACCTCCGGGAGATGGAGTCGGTCCAGATCGACGTCGACCCCGAGAAGGAGGAGCTGACACCCCGCCCGGACCCCGGCGAGGACCTGGTCGACGAGACGGCGGAGCTCATCGAGAACGCCGAGCCGATGTTCGAGCGGTATCGGGGGATGGAGTCCGGCGATATCGTCTCCGCGCTCCAGGGGATGTCCGAGGAAGGGGACAGCGCGGAGACGCCGGTCCCCGAAACGCCGATGGAGACGCCGATCACCGAGACGGCCGAAACGCCGATCCCGGAGACACCCGTCGAGGGGGACAGCGACGTCGCCGACGAACTCGACTTCGGCGAGTTCGTCCCGAAATCGGGTGAGGGCGAGGACGAGGACGAGGAGGGGTCATGAGTCTCGACCGCCAGGGAAGCGGCGAGGCACTCGGCGGGGACTCGCTGAGTGCGACCTTCTACCCGCTGTACGACCGGCTGTTCGACGAGGACGGCGAGTTTGTCGCCAGTATCGAGGAGAAACTCGCACAGGCACGGATGGCCGACAACGTGGAGATGTTCCTCTCGCGGGGGCTGGCCGTCGGGGTCATCGCCGGACTCGCACTGTGGGTGCTCGGCGTGTTCGGCGGGTGGCTGTTCGTGCAGGCGTTTGTCGGCCCCGACACGACGCTGATCGGGTTGCCGGTCCCGGAGAACATTCTGCCGGTGGTCAACGCAGTAAAGGGGCCGGTCCTGATCCTTCTCGCGGGACTCCTCTTTGGCTCGGTTGGCTTTACGATCGGCTTTGGCTCGCTGGTGTCGATCCCGTACTTCCGGGCCGGCGCGCGCAAACGCGAGATCAACGTGCTCCTCTCCGACTCGATCGCCTTCATGTACGCTCTCTCGGTAGGTGGGATGAATCAACTGGAGATCCTCCAGGCGATGGCGAAGGCCGACGACACCTACGGGGAGGTTGCCCAGGAGTTCCAGTCGGTCGTCCTCGAGACCGAGTACTTCGACACGGACTACCGAACCGCGATCCGGAACCAGGCCATCGAGACCCCCAGTGACGAACTCTCGCAGTTTCTGACGGACATGCTCTCGATCATCAACTCCGGGGGTGACATGACCTCGTTCCTCGAGGACCAGAAGGACAAGCACATGCGCACCGCAAAGCAGGAACAGGAGAAACTGCTCGACACCCTGGAGCTGTTCGGCGAGATGTACATGACCCTCTCGCTGTTCCCGCTGCTTTTGATCATCATCCTCGTCATCATGCAGATGATGGGCGAGGCCCAGGCGATGCTGCTGTACGGGACGGTCTACGGGCTGATCCCGCTCATCGGCGTGGGCTTTCTCGTCCTCACGTCGACGGTCACCCAGGACAGTATCGGTGACGGCTACATCCGGGCCGACGCAGACGACGACATCGACCCCAAAGGCGGGAACGCGGGCGGGATCGGGGTCTTCAACCCCGGCCTGGTCGAGCAGTACACCGGTGACCACGGCGTCTTCGACCGGATCAAGCGCCGGGAGGGGACCTACGAACTACTGGAGATCCTCCGGGCGCCACACCACTTCTTCAGGGACCACCCGATGCTGGTGCTCGCGGTCACCGTCCCCTTCTCGATTCTGGTGCTCGTCGCCGCCGTCGTGACCGGGAACGCACCGCTCTCCTTCGACGGGATGGTCGCCCAGCCCGTCTGGAGCACGTTCATCTGGTTCTACGTGCCGATGTACCTCAACTTCGTTCCGCTTGCGGTCTTCTACGAGTGGAACGTCCGCTCCCGGCGGGGGGTGCTCGGGAGCCTCTCGGACAACCTCCGGAAGCTCGCCAGCGCCAACGACACCGGGATGACGCTGCTCGAGTCTGTCCGGGTCGTCTCGGACACCTCCTCGGGCAAACTCGCCGACGAGTTCGAGGCGATGCACGCGAAGGTCAACTACGGAACCAGTCTGAAGGAGGCGCTCCGGGAGTTCAACAACAGCTACCACATCCCCCGGCTGGCCCGGACGGTCAAACTCATCGGCGAGGCACAGGAGGCCTCTCACCAGATCCAGGACGTTCTCTCGACGGCGGCACAGGCCTCCGAGAATCAGGACGATATCGACCGCGAACGCCGCGCCCGAACGCGGATGCAGATGGTCATCATCATCATGACATACTTCACCCTGTTGGGTGTGATGGCGCTGCTGAAACTGCAGTTCCTCGAGGTGATGGCCGGGCTGGCACAGTCCGCGGGTGGCAGTGGTGGCGGCAGCGGGTCGAACCCCGCCGGAAGCTTCAGCGGTGTCGACACCGAGGTGCTCTCGCTGCTGTTCTTCCACGCTGTTACCCTGCAGGCGGTCATCTCCTCGTTCATCGCGGGCTACATCCGCAACGTCGAGTTGGTCTCGGGCGTGAAGTACGCTGTTGCGCTCTCGACGGTCGCCCTGCTCGTCTGGGTTGCGGTCAGCGCGGTCTCCTCGGGTGACAGCGGGAGCAGTGAGTCACTGCTTCTGGTCGCCGGCGCGACCGGCCCCGCTGCACTCCGGGAGGTCCGGGCCCGGGTCGCCGGGTTCCTTCCGGGCGTGGACAGCAACGGGTCGACGACGGACCACCGGAGTCAGGCGTCGTCGGGACCGGCCGGCCGCCGTGGCCGCAGCCGCCGTGGCGGGCGGTGCCGTCCACGACACGCCGGAGGACGCCGTCGCCGGCAGTAGCGGGGCGACTACCGCTCGAAGGACCCGGCGAGGTCCTCGGCAACCAGGCCGAGCGCCTCGTGGGCGTCGTCGAGTTCGGCCATGCCCTCGAGCATGGTGAAAAAGCCGTGAATCATCCCCTCGTAGTTGCGGTACGCGACGTCGACCCCAGCAGCCTCGAGTGCCTCGGCGTAGGCTGCCCCCTGGTCGCGCAGGGGGTCGAAGCCGGCGGTGATGAGGGTCGCGGGCGGCAGCCCCGAGAGGTCCTTTGCTTCGAGCGGGTTGGCGTAGGGGTTGGCCCCGTCGACCTCGTTAGGGACGTAGGAGTCGTGGAACCAGTCCATGTCCTCGGCCTGGAGAAAGTAGCCCTCGCCGAACTGCTCCATCGAGGGCCAGTCCTCGCTGCGGCTGGTCGCGGGGTAGACCAGTATCTGCCGGTCGACCGCCGGCCCTTCGAGGTCCCGGGCCAGCAGCGAGACGGCCGCGGCCAGGTTCCCACCCGCACTGTCACCCATCACTGCGAGGTTGTCGTCGGTGTCCAGGGCCTCGGTGTCGGCCGCCCAGACGGTCGCCGCGTAGCAGTCCTCGACGGCCGCCGGAAAGGGGTGTTCGGGCGCGAGCCGGTAGTCGACCGCGACGACGACGCTGTCGGTCTCGTTTGCCAGGTAGCGACAGGTGAGGTCGTGACTCTCCAGGTCGCCGATGACGAACCCGCCGCCGTGGTAGAAGACAACTGTCGGGAACGGCCCCTCACCGTCGGGACGGTAGACACGGACCGGGACCTCGGGGCCGCCGTCGTAACCGGGGACGGTGCGGTCCTCGACAGCCCCGACCTCGGGGCCGTCGACGTCCGGCTGCATCTCGGAGTACACCTCGCGGGCGCCCGCCGGGCCGTACTGGTTGAGCGGGAGGATGTCGACCTCGTCCATCTCCTCGAGGACGGCCTGGACCTCCGGGTGTGGCTCGTCGGCTGCTGTTGGCTGCATAACGGTGGCTGTGTCCGGCGACGGTATAATCCCCGGGGACGCGCCGGCGACCGGTGACAGGCCAACCCCGACGGGCCGGACCCGGTGGTGCCGGCACGCCTAAGAGGGCCCCCGTCAAACAGGGTCGGCATGTCCAAACTGGACGGCGCAACGGCGTTCGTTACGGGCGCGAGTCAGGGGATCGGCGAGGAGATCGCGGTCACGCTCGCCGAGTACGGCGCAAACGTCGCTATCGCGGCGCGGTCGGACGGTATCTACGAGACAGCCGAACGGGTCGGTGACGACGACCGGGCGCTACCGGTCGAGACCGACGTCACCGAGGAGGACAACGTCGCGGCATCGGTCGAGGCGACCGTGGAGGCGTTTGGCGGGCTGGATATCCTCGTCAACAACGCGGGTCACTCCGGGCCGACCGCGCCGGTCGAGGAGGTCGCGGCCGACGAGTGGCAGCTGATGACAGACGTGAAGGTGTTTGGCCCGTTTCTGTGCCTGAAACACAGCGTCCCACACCTCCGGGAGAGTGACCGGGGGACTGTGGTCAACATCTCCTCTGTGGGCGGGAAACGGCCCTACCCGAACCGCTCGCCGTACGCGGCCGCGAACATGGCGATGATCGGGATGAGCCGGACGTGGGCCCACGAACTCGGCGACGACGGTGTGACGGTCAACACCATCTGTCCCGGCCCGGTCGCCGGCGAGCGCATCGAGCAGGTGATCGAGGCACAGGCCGAGGAACAGGGCCGCCCGGTCGACGAGGTCCGCGAGGAGCAGTATCTCGCCGACCTGGCGGTGCCGGAGTTCACCGAGCAGTCGGATATCGCCGAGATGATCGCACACCTGGCCAGCGACGACGGCCGACACATCACCGCACAGGACCTCAACGTCGCCTCCGGCGGTGCCTGGTACTGACCGGCGCCGGTCGGTCTCAGGCGGTCCCGAACGCCCCGGCGAGATGCCCGCCGAGCTGGTCCAGGGCGTCCTCGCCCTGTGGGATCGCCGTTGGCAGGCTCACGAACGCGTGGATCATCTCCTCGTAGTGCAGATGTTCGGTCTCGACACCGTCCTCGCTGAGGCGGTCGGCGTAGCGAATCCCCTCGTCGCGGATCGGGTCGAAGCCGGCGGTGATGACGGTCGCCGGCGCCAGTCCGGAGAGGTCGCCGGCGAGCAGCGGTGACGCGTAGGCGTTGCGGACGTGGGCGGGGCTCTGGACGTAGTTCTCGTAGTAGAACTCGACGGTCTCGGTCTCCAGGAAGTACCCCTCGGCGTTTTCCTCGTGGCTCGGGATGTCGTGGAGCACCGGCGAGGCCGTCCCGGGGTAGATCAGACCCTGGTAGTCGAGGGCGGGGCCGCCCTGGTCGCGGGCCAACAGCGAGACGGCCGCGGCCAGGTTGCCCCCGGCGCTGTCCCCGGCAACGGCGAGCCGGTCGGGGTCGCCGTTGAGCTTCTCGCCGAACGTCTTCGCCCACTCGACGGCCCGGTAGGCGTCCTCGAGCCCCGCCGGGAAGGGGTGGTCGGGGCTGAGCCGGTAGTCGACCGAGACGGTGAGACACTCGGCGCGGTTGGTCAGCGCGGCACAGATGTTGTCGTGAGTGTCGAGACCGCCGACCATGAACCCGCCGCCGTGGTAGTAGACGAGGATAGGATAGGGGGGCTCGACGTCGGGTTCGTACACCCGCAGCGGGAGGTCTCGGTCGGTCGTCTCCGGGCCGGCAATGCTGTACTCCTCGGTGTTGCCGACGTCCTCGACCGGCAGGTCGCCCATGATGTCCTCCAGGCGCTGGCGGGCACTCTCCGCCGAGAGCCCGTTGCTCGGCGGGACCGGGACGGCCTCGGACATCTCGATAACTTCCTGTGCGGCCGGGTCTGGTCGGTCTGCCATGTCTCCGGCCAGTACCGGTCTCGGGTTAACCCTATCGCCACCGGTCGACAGGGCTACCCGCGAGGCGTGACAGACACCGTCGGTGGCGTGCGCGTGGTCGGCGGCAGTGCCAGGGACGGCCCACTCGGCCGGCGAGACTCGGTAGGTACCCTATACCAGTAGGAATAAATAGGCGTGGCACGCTATGACGTATGTTACAATGGCTAGTAGGCGGGACTCGCGCTCCTCGGCGTCGCTCAGGCAGGTCCTCTCGGTGGACTACGGCCTGATCCGGCGGTGTCGGCGCAACGACGGCTGCCGTGTCGACTGCGCCCACGACCGGACCGACGACAGCCGACTCCCCTGGGACACCGACGACTACGGCGGCTGGGGCGGCCACGACTTTCACGACACCGAACCCGGTGTCGAGCGCCCGCCTGTCGTCTTCGTCCACGGCAACCAGCGCGACGCCTGTGACTGGGAGCCACACGCGGAGTTTTTCCTGAACCGGTCGTACACCGGTGACGAACTCTGGGCGATATCGTTCGGCGACGGCAGTCCGACCCACGCCGAGATGGCCGACCAACTCGACGAGTTCGTCGCGCAGGTGTGTGACCACACCGGCGCCGAGGCGGTGTCGGTCGTCGGTCACAGCCTGGGTGTAACGGGGCTTCGCTACTGGCTGGCGCGTGAGGCCTGCTACGACCGGGTCGACAGTTTCGTCGGTATCGCCGGCGCGAACCACGGGAGTGAACTGTTCGCGCTTGCCGTCCGGGCCGGCCTCACCGACGGGACCTACGAGGTGTGTCACTTCCTCCAGGACGGCACCGCCGAGGAGAGCCCACTCGCCGCGCTCAACGAGGACGAGACACCGGGTGCCGTCGACTACTACACGATCCGTGGGGTCGAGGACCCCCTGTTCATGCAACGACCCGACAGCCCGGCCCTCGACGGGGCGACGAACGTCGCCCTGGAGACCGACCACGACGGGGCCCGGGAGAGCCTGGACAGCCTCGAACTGGTCTACGAGTGGGTCGCCGACGAGAGCCCCTACAACGTCCGGACGTTCGTGTAGCCCCGCTGTTCACGGGGCCTGCCTGTAGCGCAGTGGAGACCGGGAGCATATCACCCAGGACCCCCAGCAGTGGTGTATGTGGCCCTGGACACACGCCGCTGTTGGCTACCTCCTCTACATCGCCTACGCCCGTCGCCTGGGGCGACCGCTCCGTGGTTTGCCCGTCCTCGCGGCCGTCCTCGGAACGCAGGCGCCCGACCTGCTCGACAAGCCACTTGCGTGGACCGTTGCCGTCCTCCCGGCCGGCCGCTCGCTCGGCCACTCGCTGCTGTTCGGGGCGGTCGTCGCTGGCCTCTGCTGGTCCGTGGTCGCCGTCCGTCTCGGCCGCCCGGCAGTCGCGCTGGGTGGGGCATTTGGCTACCTCTCTCATCTCCTTGTCGACGGGCTCGGAGCGGTGCTGGCAGGCCAGTGGGCCGACCTCTCCTATCTCGGGTGGCCGCTCCTCCCGCTTCCGGCGTACGACACCGAACCCAGCTTTGCCGCGCACTTCCTCGCCTTCGAGTTCGACACGCTCACTCTGTTCGGGTTCGCGCTCACCGCGGTTGCTGTGCTCACCTGGCTGTGGACCGTGACTCACCCCACACACCGGGACACCGACAGGGGGAGCCGTACCCTCCGGAGGTAGTGGGCCGGCAGACCGGGTCCTGCCTCGCTCACCAGTCGGGTGCGTACTCGGGGTCGAAAAACCGCTCTCGTCTGTCGATCCCCCGGATGGTCGCCAACTCGTCGTCGGTCAGTTCTAGACTCTGTGCCCCCACGTTGTCCCGGATGTGGTCCACACCCGTGGCCTTCGGGACGGCAGCCACACCGAGTTCCAGGAGCCACGCGAGTGCGACCCGAGGGACACTGACGCCCCGACCCTCGGCAACAGCCTCGAGCGCCGGCACGTCGAAGACACTCCCGTGAGCGAGTGGCGCGTACGCGACCACGTCCACGCCAACGTCGGCACAGTAGCCCCGAAGGTCGGCCTGCGGGAGCAGCGGGTGGAGTTCGACCTGATTGGCGACGATCTCGGGGTCGCTCTCCAGAGCCGTCTCGAGATGCACGGGCTCGTAGTTGCTGACGCCGACACCACCCACCAGGCCGTCGTCGCGACACTCGGCGAGCGTAGTGTGGACGAGTTCGAGGTCCCACTCCGCCGGCCAGTGGACGTACAACAGGTCGACACTGTCGACACCCAGCCGGCCGAGACAGCCCTCGACGGCCGCCCGTACCTGTTCACGGTCGAGGGTGGCCCCGTCCCCGTCGACCGCCCGGGGGTGGAGCACCTTTGTCGCCAGGTAGACCGCCGCTCGGTCGACGTCGGCGGCCCGGAGCCCGTCGCCGACGGGGCCCTCGTTGTCGTACAGTTCGGCGGTGTCGATGTGACGGTAGCCGACCTCGAGTGCGCTTCTGACGCTTCTGGCACACTGCTCGGGGTCGGTGTTTTGCCAGGTCCCCAGCCCCAGCCGCGGGACCGGCGAGTCTACGATGGCCATGCCGGAACGGCTGTCCTGTGTGATAATGAGTCCACCGACAGCCCCGCCGGCTCAGGCTGCCCGTCGCTGAATCTCCTCGCGGAGGACGTCGCTCACGACATCGCCCTCGGCCTTCCCGCGAAGTGCGCCCATACACTCGCCCATGAGCGCGGAGAAGGCACCCATCCCCTCCGCCTCGACCTGGTCCTCGTGGCGCTCGACAACCTCGACGACCGCCTCCCGGACCGCCTCGGTGTCGGCGCTCCCGAGGCCCTCCTGCTCGGCCGCCGCCCCGGCAGAGAGGGTAGGGTCCTCGGCGAGTGCGCCAAGCAGGGCAGGGACACCCTCGGAGGCCACCTCGTCGTCGGCGAGCAGGGCAAAGACGCCCCGAAAGTGGTCGTCGGTGAGTTCCTCGACGGGAACGCCCTCACGGCGGAGTTTCGTGACGGTGGACTCGACGGTCCGGGCCGCGAGGTTGGGGTCGACACCACGGTCGACGGCGGCCTCGAACAGAGGCATCCGGCGGCCGTACGCGACCTGTTCGGCGAGGCGCTCGTCGAGGCCGAGGTCGGCCTGGTACCGGGTGACCTTCTCCGTGAGGAGTTCGGGTTGCTCGACCGCCGAGGGGTCGGGCTCGACCGGCGGGACGTCCGTCTCGGGGTACATCCGTGCTGCGCCCGGCAGTGGGCGCAGATACCTGGTGACCCCATCCGCCAGTGCGTCCCGGGTCTCCTCGGGGACCCCTTCGGTGGCGGTCGCTGCGCGCTCGGCGACGGCATCAATCGCCAGCTCCGCGGTCTCGGGGTCGTCGGCCACGAGCGCGACCGCATCCGCGCCCCGCGCACCGACAGCCTCCCGAAGCGCCTCGACCTCGCGCTCGGTGACCCCGTATGCCGGGAGTTCGTCAGTGTGGAAGATACCCCCGGCGCCGTGGCGTTTAGCGTGGTCGGCGAACTCGGTCCCCAGACGCCGGTCAGGGAGGAGTTCGCGGCCGACGAGCCCGTCGAACCCCGCCAGCCGGACAGCCATCGCCCGGCCGCCGTCGGAGAGTGCACCCCCGATGACGCCGCTTTCGGTGTCCTCGAAAACTTCGGTCACGTCCTGTGGGTCGTCGACGGACGCGTCGCGCTCGGCGAGTTCGGCCTGGACCTCGAGCAGTTCCGCCTGCCTGGCGGCCTCGTTCCGGACGATATCGTCGATGTCGTCGAGGCTCTGGACACCCTTGATCTCCACGCGGGCACCGTCGGCAACCGAGACGTTGACGTCCTGGCGGATGGTGCCGAGCCCCCGTTTGACCTTTCCTGTCGAGCGCAGCAACATCCCGATCCGCTCGGCGGCCTCCCGGGCCTGCTCGGGGGTGTGGATGTCCGGGTCGGTGCCGATCTCGACGAGCGGGATCCCCAGCCGGTCGAGGCTGTAGCGCACCCCGGTGTCGGTCTCTGTGACGCGCTGGGCGCTCTCCTCCTCGAGCATCACGTCCTCGACGCCGACCGGACCCTCGTCGGTCTCGATAGCGCCGCCGGTCGCGACCAGCATCGACCGCTGGAAGCCGGTCGTGTTCGAGCCGTCGACGACGATCTTCCGCATGACGTGGGCCTGGTCGACGGGGTCCATCTCCAGCAGGGCGGCGATCTCGAGTGTCGTCTCCATCGCCTCGCGGTCGACCCGTCGGGGGGGCTCGTCGTCCTCCTCGACCAGACAGGTGGTGTCGTAGGCGAGGTAGTCGAACTCCCGCTCGACGCGGCTCTCCTCGAGGGCGGCGGCGTCGATCTCCCCCAGCTCGGACTTTGTGGGGTGGAGATACCGGGTGAAACTGCGCGTCGACGCCTCGGGTTCGCGGATGTCGGTCGGACACTCACAGAACAGCTTTGTCTCGGTGTCGAGTTGCTGGTGAATCTCCAGGCCAGCCACCAGCCCCAGCTCCTCGTAGTCGTACTCGCCGGTGCTCATTACCCGAGGCCACACGCCGCGGGGGCAAAAAACGCACTATCGGGTCCGTGACTCGGGGCGGTCACGGTGTCCGTCGGCTCAGATCACGCCGGTGACGGTGGCAGCCTCCCGGGCCGCCGGCTCGTTCATCCCGTTGCCGAGGATGGTGTAGCGGTCACGGATCTCGTGGGCGGTCGTCAGCGCCTCGATGACAGTGTGCTCGTCGATACCGAGGTCCTCGGCGGTCGTAGGGGCGCCGATCGCCGTCAGCGCGCGGCGGACGTCCCGCCAGTCGCCGTTTTCCCCGGTGTGCAGATACTCGGTCATCACCGCGCCCACACCCACCTGGTGGCCGTGTAAGGCCGCGTCCGGTTCGAGCCGGTCCAGCCGGTGGGAAAAGAGGTGCTCCGCGCCGCTTGCCGGCCGCGAGGAGCCCGCGATGGACATCGCAACCCCCGAGGAGACCAGTGCCTTCACCACGACCCACGCGGACTCCTCCAGGCCGTCCTTTATCGAGTCGGCGTTCTGGACGAGCATCTCGGCGGTCATCCGCGAGAGGGCGCCGGCGTACTCGGAGTACTCGACGTTCTGGAGCCGGTGAGCCAGCTCCCAGTCACGGACCGCGGTGTAGTTCGAGATGATGTCCGCACAGCCGGCGGTCGTCAGCCGCCAGGGCGCCTCCGCCAGGACCGCCGTGTCCGCGACCACCGCGAGCGGCGGCTCGGCGGCGACGCTGTGACGGGTATCGCGCTCGGGCACCGACCCGCGGCCGGAGACGATACCGTCGTGGCTGGCCGCGGTCGGGACCGAGATAAAGCCGATGTCGCGGTCCTCGGCGGCCATCTTTGCGATGTCGATAGCCTTGCCGCCACCGACGCCGACGAGATAGCCGGCACCGGTCTCCTGGGCGGCCTCGATCACCCGCTCGACGGCCGCGAAGCTGGCCTCATCGACCTCGACGAGCCCGGGGTCGGTGTCGGCGCCGGCCAGCAGGTCACGGACGCGCTCGCCGGCAACCGCCCGCGGGGTCGGGCTCGTGACCACGAGCGGCCGCCCCGACAGGTGCAGGTCCGCGACGACGTCACCGGTCTGCTCGAGCACGCCGTGACCGACGACGACGTTTCGTGGCAGCCGGATCCACGTCGACTTGTCGAACATACTACTTCGGTTCGCACGCTGACAGATAGACTTTGTCCTTAGGATGGCGACAGCCTCCCGGGTGTCGCTCACCCCAGTGTGCCCGGACGGCGGGGCTCCCTCGTCGAAGGCCGCACACACAGTCGGCCCAGGCACACAGCGGTGGGTCCTGTGGCAGCCGCGTGACACCAGCTCGGTGACGCCGTCGAGCAGCCTCGACAGGACGACGGGACGCGGGATGCCCGCTGTCAGGGCCGGCCCCGTCCGTGTGCCGCGACCACGTATATCAAATGTTTTTGCCGGGGGGTGAGTGGTGTGGGTAATGAATATCTGGTCTGACCCGACGCGCCGGCGCTGGGTCGTCTGGGCCGCCCTCGCACTCGGCTTCCTGCTGGTGAACGTCCACCGCCTCTCCTCGGCGGTGCTCTCGGAGGACCTGATGCGCGCCTTCGACGCCACGGGCTCGCAACTCGGGACGCTCCACTCCTCGTTTTTCTACGTCTACGCGCCGATGCAGGTGATGGCGGGCGTGCTCTCGGACCGCCTGGGTATCCGGACGACCGCCACCGTCGGCGTCGTCGTCATGAGCGCCGGTGGGGTGGCCTTCGGGCTCGCGGAGGGCTACCTCCTCGCCTTCCTCGCGCGGCTGTGCATCGGGCTCGGGGCCAGCGTCATCTTCATCGCCACCCTCCGGTTCTGTGCAAACTGGTACCGCCCCGACGAGTTCGCCACGATGAACGGCCTCACCATCGCCATCGCCGGGCTGGGCGGGATCCTCGCGACCACGCCGCTCTCGGTGTTCCAGCAGACCGTTGGCCTCCGAACGACCTTCCTCGCGCTCGGGGGCGCCGGCTTCGCCATCGCGGCCGTCGTCTGGCTGCTCGCTCGTGACAGGCCGGCCGACGCCGGTCTCCAGCCCGTCGAGAACGTCCCCTCTTCGCCGACACTGAGCCTCCGGGAGGTCGCAACGAACGCCCGGGCCGTCCTCGGCGGCCGGGACACCTGGCTCGCCGGCGTTGCCCTGTTCTGTTCGACCGGGCTCAACCTCACCGTCCTCGGACTCTGGGGGGTGCCCTACGTCGCGCAGGTGTACGACCAGTCGATTACGGCCGCCTCCACCACCGTCCTCCTGGGGAGTGTCGGGCTGTTGCTCGGCCCGCCGGTCATCGGCCGGGTCTCGGACTATCTCGGGGTGCGCACGCGCCTGATGGTCGGGGGTGCGGTGCTGTACACGGGTGCCTTTGCCCTGCTCGCACTGTCGGGCAAGCCGCCACTCTGGAGTGTCGGCCTCACCTTCTTTGCCGTGAGCTTCCTCGCCGGCGGGTACGCACTCGGCTACACCGTCGTAAAGAACCGTCACGGCAGCGAGGCCAGCGGTGTCGCCACGGGGACGGTCAACGCCCTGGCGTTCAGCGGTGCGGCTGTCTTCCCGACTGTGATGGGCGCGATCCTCGACGCCTACTGGACCGGCCAGACCGTCGGCGGCGCCCGCGTCTACACACTCTTTGGCTACCGACTCCTGTTCGGGCTCGCGGCGACCTCCGGGTTCGTCTCGCTGTGCTGTGTTACCTGGCTACACCTCCGGACTACCGAGGGCGAGGAGCCCGGGAGTGAGGCGCCTGCCGGGGCCTGAGCCCGGTAGCCGCCGAGTGACCGAGCTTTATGCCCGGTGGCTCCGAACAGAGGGGTGCAATGGACTTTGGACTCGACGACAAGACGGCACTTGTCACCGGCGGTGCGGGTCGTATCGGGAGTGAGGACTGTCACACGTTCGCCGAGGAGGGGGCGGAGGTCGTCGTCCTCGACGTCGACGAGGACGGCACCCAGGCGGTCGTCGACGATATCGAGGACGAGGGTGGTGACGCTATCGCCGCCGTCTGTGACCTGACCGACCGCGAGCAGGTCGCGAAGACGGTCGGGGACCTGCGCGAGGAGACCGGCGGAATCGACGTCCTCGTCAACAACGCGGGTATGGTCGACGCCACGGGCCGAGCCGGCGAACTCGAGGAGGATATGTGGGACCGGGACATCCTGATCAATCTCACCGGGACCTACAACATCACAAAGGAGGTGTTCCCGGCGATGCGCGAGCGTGGCTGGGGCCGAGTCATCACGATGTCGTCGATGGCCGGCTGGTACGGCGGCTTTGGCCAACTCTCCTACTCGGCGACGAAGGCCGGCCTGATCGGCTTTGGCAAGACGCTGGCACTGGAGGGGGCCCCCGACGGCGTCACCTCGAACATCGTCGCCCCCAACATCGTCGTCGCGGACCTGGCGGACCTGACACCGGACGAACTGGAGGAGATCAGCCCCCACTACGCCGATATCGCCCGCGCGACGCCGATGGGCCACCTCGGCACCGAGGCCGACGTGGCAAACCTCACCGCCTACCTGGCCTCGAAGCAGGCCTCCTACGTGACCGGGCAGGTCGTGGGCGCCACCGGCGGCGTCGACCTGTTCACCTACTGAACTGCGGGGTTACCCGCCGAGGACGCCGTCCTCGGCCAGTCGGTCGAGTTCCGCCTCGTCGTAGCCGGCGTCGGCAAGCAGGTCGCGGGTGTCCGCGCCGTGACCCGGCGGGCCCGTCTCGGCGCCGCCGGCCGGTTCCGAGGAGTGGACCGGGAAGCCGACCCGTGGGGGGTCTGTGCTCCGGTCCACCAGGTCCCGGGCCGCGGCGTGGTCGCTGTCGTAGGCCTCCGCAGGGGTCCGAACCGGCGCGACCATCGCCTCTACGTCGCCGAGTTCGGCCTCCCACTCGGCCCGGGTCCTCTCGGCGAAGACCGTCTCCAGCTCCTCGCGAACCGCCGCGAGTTCCGCGGGGTCGTCGGTGGTGTGGCTGTCGACGAGGTCCTCCCGGCCAACGGCCTCACAGAAGGTCTCCCAGAACTTCGGCTCGAGGGCGGCGATGGTGACGTACTCGCCGTCTGCGGTCTCGTAGACGTCGTACCAGGGGAGTTGGCCGCTGAGCGTCGTCGCACCCGGCCGGGGGTCCCCGCCGGTGAGCCCCTCGTAAGCGACCGCCTGTGAGAAGGAGAGGATGACATCGGTCATCGCCACGTCGACGTACTCGCCGCCGGTGTTGCCCAGCTCCCGGGAGGCGAGCGCGCCGACGATACCGAAGGCCGAGAGCAGCCCGCCGGCCATGTCGGCGACCGGGTAGCCGGGGATCTGTGGGGCCATATCGGAGTCCTCGCGGGTCATATCAAGCAGGCCCGCCATCCCGATGTAGTTGAGGTCGTGACCCACACGGTCCTCGTGGGGGCCGGCCTGGCCGAAGCCGGTCAGCGAGCAGTAGACGATCTCCGGGTTTCGCCCCCGGACCGACTCGTAGTCGACACCGAGGCGGTCGACGACCCCGGGCCGGAACTGCTCGAAGACGACGTCGGCGGTCTCGGCCAGTTGCATGAACGCCTCGTGCCCCTCCTCGTCTTTGAGGTCCAGCGCGACGCTTCGCTTGCCGCGGTTGACGGCATCGAAGAGGGCACCGACACCACCCTCGGTCTGTGGCGGGGAGTAGCGGGCGCCGTCGCCGACGTCCACTGTCTCCACCTTGATCACGTCCGCGCCCGCGTCAGCCAGCAGCTGTGTGGCGTACGGGCCCGGGAGCAGTTGCGAGAGGTCGAGGACGCGCACTCCGTCGAGTCGCATACCCTCTCTGCCGCGGCCAGGGAAATAAGCGTGCAGGGTTGTGCCACGTCCCGGTCTCCCACACCGTGCGCGACCCGGTGTCGT
>JAQCNN010000078.1 GCA_028275005.1 Salinirussus sp. | reverse complement strand
CTTCGACGAAAGTCGGACCTCGTGGCGGGTCTCCAGTCACGGCTGACTGACTTCTGACCCGGCCGGCTTACTCCTCTGTCGTCGGGACCGGCCCTGTCCCAATCGCCTCTCGGGTTGTGCTCTCGAACTCCTGTCGAGTCGCGAAGTAGGGAACGTCGACGTCCTCCAACACGGCCGCGAGCTCCTGGGGACCGTCAGGCGTCCGAACCGTCGTTTCACCCTCCCGCTCGATGACGGCACTCCTCTCGATACCGTACATCAGGCGGGCGGAGACCCGCGCCAGTGGCGCGCCCTCTACAGGGTCGCCGTCGCCGAGGGTGACGGCCGGCTCGTCCTCGTCGTCGCTGTCCTCGTCTGCCATAGCCCCGATTTCTCGACGGCGGCGATTAGTGCTTACGACTCGTAGGCCGGTGGCGTCGGACGCCCGTCTGACGGGGAGTTTTGCCCGTTCGTCGCCCAACACGGGGTATGACTAGCCTGACCGAAGCCTACGACGGTAGTGTCGGGGCCGTCGTCGACCGCCGGCGCCGGGCCCTCGGGGCGGGCGTGTTCGTCCTCGGCGCGGCGATGGTTGTCACGGCCATCCTGGTGGCGACGACAGGGCTCGGTGACCTGCTGGGGCTCGGGACCTACGAGGCCCGCGAGCTGGCCGGTATCCTCGCCGGCGGCGGCCTCCCGGCCGTGTTCATCGGTATCTTCGTCGTGTTGCCGGCGCCGAAGACGGTTCGGGCGCTCGCGGCCATCGGCGCCAGCGTCGCGCTGCTCGGTGTTGCGCTCTTTACCGCCGTGTACCCCGGTCAGTGGATCCCGGCCGACCCGGGGCTGACCGTCGTGACTATCCTCGTCTACTCGCTCGGGACGCTCGCCACGTTCTGGTGTCTGTTCGTCGGGCTCGTGACATTCAAGACCCGCAACGACCCCGGCGGGACCGCACGTCTCGACGTCACCGAGGCGGGGACAGTCCGGATTGTGAGTGACAGCACCGGCCCGGGGCTGAGCGGCGTCGGTCTCTCCGGGACGCCCGACGGCGGCGTCGAGACCCAGACGAACCGCAAACCGGCGGGCGACGGCGGCAGTGTGGCCGACACCACGGACAGGCCGGAGACGACCGAGCCGGACAGCACCCGCGGCCAGCCCGACCGGTACTGTGGAAACTGCGCCCACTTCCGGTACGTCCGTGCCGACGACGACCTCGCCCCCTACTGTGGGTTCCACGACGAACTCATGGACGACATGGACGCCTGCAAACAGTGGCAGCCAAACGACCAACCGTGAAATTAAACACTGCCGATGGATAGGAAAGGGACATGGAATTCTGCGACGAGTGCGGCTCGATGATGAAGACAGCGGAGGGACGGTGGGCGTGTGAGAGCTGTGGGTTCGAGAAGTCCCGGGACACCGGCCAGGAGGCGGAGATGACGACCACACAGGACCAGGAGGAGTCCGAGGTCGTAGACATGAGCGAGACCGACGAGGAGGCCATCGGCCCGACGACCAGCACCCGGTGTCCGGAGTGCGGTCACGACCGGGCCCGCTACGAGATGAAGCAGATCCGTGCCGCCGACGAGTCCGAAACCCGGTTTTTTACCTGTACCGAGTGTGGCCAGAAGTGGCGCGAGGACGACCACTGAATGGCCGACCCGGAGTACCCGGCTGTCGAGGTCCTGGACGGCTGGGAGTTGACCGAGGAGGCCGTCGAGACGCTGTTCGAACTCCCAACGATGGCGGTCCGTGGCGCGAGCCGGCGGTACGAGGACCGCGGGACGCGGGACGAACTGGCTGTGGCGACCGACCCAGCGTACGACGAGACACTCCGGTTTTTCTCGGCGACGCGGCTCTCCTTCGACCCGGGCCTCCCGCTGGGGACGCTCCCGTCGACTGTGTTACCCTCGGTCAGACAGCAGGCGAGACAGAGCTTCAAACGCCGACTCCGTGACCGCGGGGTCTCCGGCGTCTCGCGGGGCCGGTCGGAGCGGCTCAGGGTCGACGGCTCCCGGGTCCGCGCCCGCAGTTACACCGGCACCGTCGACACACCCGAAGGGCACGAGCTCCCCGTCCAGGGGTGGCTCGCTGCCTGGCACGACGAGAGCTTCGTCGTCGTCACCGGCGGGTATCCGGACGGACGGCTGGCGGATATCTTTGGGGTCGACGCCGGTGGGAAGCTCTCGGCCCCGCCCCGGGACTACCGCGACGACTTCTTTGCCCTCCTGCGGAGCGTCCGCTGAGGCCCGCGAACAGCGCTCACACGTTCCGGGCAAAGGTCAGATAGCCGGTGTGTCCGACACCCGTCGTCGATGGCCTGGTGCCACGCTCCTCGAACTCCATCTCCCGCTGGATTGTCTCCAGGGTCTCGACCTCGCCCAGCCCCGCCCGGCGCGCGGCCTCGACAGCCTCCCGGGTCGCCTCGACGAACGGCGAGTAGACCGCGAGAAACCCGCCGTCGACAAGCAGTGACGGCGCCCGCTCGACGACTGCCGGCGCGTCCCCGGTGTCGAGTGTCACCGTCTCGAACCGGTCGAGATCCGGTAGGTGCGCCGCCACGTCGCCGGTCCGCACGTCCACCCGGTCGGTCACGCCCGCCAGCTCCATGTTCTCGCGGGCGACCTCGGCAAACTCCGGGTCACGCTCGTAGGTGACGACATCCACCCCTGCGCGGCCGAGCGAGGCCGCGAGCACACCCGTCCCGGTACCGGCGTCCAGCACGCGGTCGCCGGCACCGACACCTGTGTGCCCGAGGACGAGCCCGATGTCACGGGGGAGCATCGGTGCACCGGTCCGCTCGAGGTGGTGAAACAGGTCCGGGCCCCGCAGTTCGCGCGCCCGAAACTGCTCGCCGAGGTGTGTTTCGACCGTCCCCCCGACCGTGACGTCGGCTGGCACCTCGAGAACGCCCAGGTC
>JAQCNN010000074.1 GCA_028275005.1 Salinirussus sp. | reverse complement strand
CGAGCGAGGCCGCAAGGCCGAGCGAAGTAGGGTGGGGTCGGTTACTTCGAGTACCCCGTCTGAGAGACTTCACCAGTACGCTCAAAACGCCAGAAGACAAAAATACGATTCACTCAGGGTTCGTTGTCGGTCTCCGTCAGCCAGGTCCGCCCTACCATCGGTATCTCGGCTACATCCGACACGAATTGCCTGAGGGGAGCGAGGCTCCTTTCCTGTCTCTCGCTTCGCCCCTCACTCCTGAGGGGCTGAGATACGGTGAGTATCTTGTGGTTTAGCTGTGGCGCAGGCGCTAAGCCCCCACCCTCAGCGAGTACCGCAGTCCGCGCCAGCGGACAAGGAACGCAGTAGGGTGGGGATACAGCGCTGTCATCACCCGCTCAGACAGCGATACAATTATTATCCGAACGCCCATTAGTGGTAGTAAAATAGGCGTTCCGTGTCACCGCTCCCGACTCACTCGTCGTCCCACACGGGACGACTCGCTCCTTGTGGGAGTAGGACAACAGGCCGACATTCAAACGCGACAAAAAGCGTGTGTCGGCCCGTGGAACCGCCCCA
Source organism: Salinirussus sp. (assembly GCA_028275005.1). Lineage (GTDB taxonomy): Archaea > Halobacteriota > Halobacteria > Halobacteriales > Haloarculaceae > Salinirussus. Next base: position 2,844 of record JAQCNN010000074.1, on the reverse strand, counting down.
TCGAACCAATAGGAGTGGGACACTCCGAATCTACGCCTGCGGAGTCTGGAGCCGCTGTGTCCACGGCGGATGCAAGCTCCGACACAGAAACAGGAAGCCCCACCCTCAGCGAGGCCGTCAGGCCGAGCAGGGTGGGGTAGTTCACCCGGTGACACACGCTCCAAGCCGGCACCGGCACCGAGGTCAGCAGGGCGTCAAGGACCAGTGGCACTAGTTCCGACACGGAGTCGGCGCGGTTCGGTCCCGGAGGCCCGCTCAGCACAGCAGGACCACCCGTGCAAACCAGCGAGTCGCGTCCCACGCGAGCCACCGGTCAGTCCCAGACGTCGGACAGCGGATGGTCGTCCGACCCCGACCCGTCGCGGTCACGGCCGCGGCCACGGCCGCGAGTTCGGCCGGCGTTGTCGGCCCGCCTGTCCGAGTGCCCACGCCCACCCCGCCCGTCACCCCCGGCCAGGGCCCGCTCCGGGGAGGGTTCGGGCAGGTCGGGTCTGGTGAGGCGGTCGACCTGGTCGGCGAACCACGGGGGGATCGCCCCACGAGCACGCTCGAAGAGGTCGAGCAGTGACGAGTCCGCGAGGTAGGTCGCGCCGTGGTCGTCGGGCGCCCGGACGACCCGGCCACAGGCCTGGATGACCGTCCGCAGCGCCGCCCGGTAGTACCAGCCCCACTGGCCGGCGTCGAGGCGCTGGGCGACCCGTGAGTCCCGTGTGTTCGGGTAAGGGGCCTTACAGAGCACCTGCCACCGGCACAGCTCCCCCTCTAGGTCAAGCGCCTCCTCCATCTTCACCGAGAGAAAGACCTCGGGGGCGTCGGTTCGCTTCCAGGCGGCAAGCTGGCCGTCGCGGTCCTCGCTGTCGTGGGTCCGGAGCCGCGACCGGACACCGAGGTCGGCGAGCAGGGCCGCGAGCCGGCCCTGGATCGCGTAGGAGTGGCAGTGGACCAGCCCCTTCTGGTCGGGGTGAGCACCCATCACCCGGACGAGCGCTCGGGCGACCGCCGGCAGCGTCTCCTCACGGTGTTCGTAGGTCATCTTCCCCTGGGTGATGTCGTACAGCGGGCGGTGCTCGACAGGAAAGGTGTGGGGGACGTCGACGAGCGCGACGTCGTCGGGGTTCAGTCCGACACCGGCACAGAACGCCGCCTTGTCGAGGATCGTCGCCGACAGTAGCGCGAACTTCTCCCCCCGGTCCCAGACCGTATGCGAGAGGTAGCGCTCGGGGGCCAGCGGCTTTATGATGACCCGGGTGCCGGCACCGTCCGGCTGGTCGACGACCCAGGTCGTCGGGCTCTCGGGGTCGCGGTACTCCTCGGCGAACCAGGAGAGGTCGCCGCGGAGCTCCCGGAGGCGGTCGCGCTCCGTTGCCTCCTCGGGGTCGAGTTCGGCGGTGCCCCGCAGCCCCTCCAGCCGGCGCTCGGCCAGTGTCGTGAGATAGTCCGCAAGGGCGGCCGCGTCCGCCAGGTCCTCCACCGTGGGGATATCCGCGGCCGACCAGACCGGAACCGTCTCCGGGCCGAGGTCGATGGTAGCGTACATCTCCGCCCAGTCGCCCAGCCCGTGGGCCTCGTCGACCACGACAACGTCACGCGGGCCGAACACGTCCGAGCCGGCAGTCTGCATGAAGTAGGCGAGTGTCATCGCCGCGACCGGGCGGTTGGCGGCGATGGTCCGGTCCGAGAAGTACGGACACCGGTGTTTCACCTGACAGTCGAACCCCCGTTCGCGGGCACAGGGTGCCTGGGTGACCGGGGTGTCGGTCTCCCCGGGGAGGATACAGTCGTAGTTGTTCTTGCCGCGGACCACGCTCAGGTCCTCGAGCAGCGGGTCGGCAGCGACGTCCTCGAGCTGGGAGACCTGTGGGGTGGTGTAGTAGGCCCCGACCGGCTTCGTTGGGTCGTCGGCGCTGGCCTGACGGGCACAGCCCGCCACCGCCCGGGCCAGCAGTGACTTTCCACTGCCCGTTGGCGCGCGCACCAACACCACGTCGTTGCCGGCCGCGAAGGCCGCCCGGACCTCCTCGAGTGCCGCCTCCTGGTTGCCGCGGTACTCGGGGGCCGGGAACGCCTCGTGAACACGGCTGGGGTCCACACACGGTTTGGGGGCCGCACCGGGCATAAGTCCCCGGCTCACTCATACTGCCGGCTGTAAGTCTGTGAAGAATTTCGCGACCCCGGGGTCACGGATATCTTCAGACAGTTACAGCCAGCAGTATCACTCCGCGTCGGGCAGGTCGGCGACGTCCTCGGCGGTCGGCTCGTGGTCGTCGGGCAGTCGCTCCATACACGCGTAGCAGAGAAAGTGGTCGCTCCCGTCGGCGAGCTCGAGCTGGATCCCGCCGGTCTCGTCCGCCTCGAGCGTCCAAAGGTTCGCGATGCCGCCGGCGATGGAGACCTGCTTGCCACACCCGTCACACGGCTGACGCGCCATACTACAGGTGTGGGCGCCAGCGCTAAGGGGGTTCCGGCGTCGGACGCCGCCACGGTCCGTGAGAGCCAGCCGGCAGGAGGCGGGCGTGTCCGTGCTTGTCACAGGGGCCCGGGGGCTGTCGGTGGGCGTATCCTGGCGGGCACCGGCCGCACAGGAGTGCGGGGTCAGGACTGAATCTGCTTGAACTGGTCGAGAAGGTCCTCCGCCGACTCGTCGCCCTCGTACTCCACCTGGCCGTCGTGCTCCGCCCGGTCGTCGTCGAAGTTGGCGTCGACCTTGCTGTTTTTCCGTTCACGACGCTCGTGCTCCGCGTCGTCGTATGAGCCCATCGACATTGGTTGCCACACTCGTGCTTGCCGGCTGGCCGGTATCAATCTAACGGTGAGGGTAGGCCACGGCTGTCCCGCCCGTCCCCC
>JAQCNN010000071.1 GCA_028275005.1 Salinirussus sp. | reverse complement strand
GTGGCGGTCACGAGCGGGCGACCGACCGCCTCCAGGGCGTCGAAGAAGGCGTCGCGCTCGTCGTCGGGGCCCTCACCGCTCCGGCGCTCGCTGTCGGGTTCGGTCACTACACACAGTAGGGCAGCGGCGGTCAAACGGCTTGCGTTCCCAGCCCCGAGGAAGTAGCTTTTTCCCGGGAACCGGCATAGAGGTCCACGATGGACGAGTACGACGACGTCTGTGTGCTGGTGCCGACCTACGAGGAGGCCAGCACCGTCGGTGATGTCGTCGAGCGGTTCCACGCACAGGGGTTCGAACGGGTGTTGGTGGTCGACGGCGGGTCGACCGACGGGACCCGGGAGCGCGCCCGTGAGGCCGGCGCCCGCGTCATCGAACAGTCGGGACAGGGCAAGGGCCAGGCCGTCAGGGAGGCCCTCGATTACGTCGAGACGCCCTACGTGCTGATGGTCGACGGGGACGCCACCTACCGCCCCGAGGACGCCGGCCGGATGGTCGAGCCACTCCTGTCCGGGGCGGCCGAGCACGTCATCGGGAACCGGTTTGCGGACATGCAGCCCGGCGCGATGAGCCGGCTCAACCGCGTCGGAAACAGTATCATCAACCGCGCGTTCCGGCGGATCCACGGCGAGGACTTCCGGGACATCCTCAGCGGCTACCGCGCGTTCACCCGGCAGTCGGTCGAGGGGTTCGTGCTCACCGCCGACGGCTTCGGCATCGAGACCGAACTCGCCGTCGAGTGTGGCAAACACGGCGTCGACACGACAGTCGTCCCGGTCACCTACGAGCCCCGGCCGGACGGCTCGGAGACGAACCTCAGCCCCGTCCGCGACGGGGCGATGATCATCCTCACGCTCTACCAGATGGCAAGGACAAACAACCCCCTGTTCTACTTCGGGAGTGTCGGTGTGGCGAGTACCCTCGTCGGGCTCGTGCTCGCGGCATACGTGGCCGTCGAGTGGGTCACCCGGAGTGTCTCCCACGAGGTGATCGCGGTCGTGGCCGGCGTCGCCGTGCTCTTTGGGGTGCAGGTGGCCCTGTTCGGCGTCCTCGCCGACCTCATCGTGGACGCCAACCGGGAACAGACCCGCCAACTCGAGCGGATCGCCAGGCAGAGGCCGCGCGAGCCGACCGACCGCGAGGCCGAAGGGGAACCTGGGCCTGAGCCTGTCACTCGGCCGGGGGCGGGCGAGGAGGAGGACTGAGCCGGGTCAGAAGGGGACGAGTGCGCGCAGCTGTGCGATGATGTTCCGCGAGGTCGCCTCCCGCTTCTCCTCGAAGACGGGGTGCAGTGTGTTCAGCAGGTCCTGCTCGGAGTCGAACTCGTGGCGGCCGGTCGTCCGGACCGCCTCGGCGACGCTGACCTCCGTCCCGGCGGCGTCGACCGGGACTGTGATGTCGCCGTACCGGCTGACGAGCCTGTCCGCCTCGACCGGGTACTCGATGTCGAGGTCCTCGACCCGGGCCGCGAGGGCGGCGATCCCGAACTCCACGACGTCGGGGGTCTCTGTGACGTCGTTCGAGGGTGGCTGAACTCCCATTACCGATGCTACGTCTCCCCAGGTGAAAGCTCTGTGGATCAAGAGAAAGCTACATACGCAAGCGCCGGTCAGACGTAGAGAGGATGGCCGAGTCAGGTGGGCCCACGGCAGGGACGGACGGCGGTGGGACAGCTGAGGCCGACATCGCCGGGAGTAGCGGCGACGCCCCGCTCGTCCCCTCGCGGTTCGTCGGGACGGCGCTCTTCGTGCTGTTCCTGCAGTTTGCCCTCATCGCCTCCCTGCTGAGCCCGTTGCCGGTGCCCTCGGTGGAGGTGCTCTCGTTTTCCGCCCTCGGGCTGTCCTTCGTCGCGGCGCTGTTGGTCGGTGCCGACGCCTACCGAACGGACCGGGACGAGACGGTCGACTGGTCGCCGAACCCGTTTCTGTGGGCTATCCCGATGTTCTTTCCGCTGTTGGGGTTCGGGCTGGGCGTCGGCCAGACCCTCGGGATCCCACTCGGTGTGGGGATCGCCTACGCGGTCCGGCGGTTCCAGACCCAGCGACGGGGCTTCGAGACGCTCTGGCAGTGGCCGGCAGTCGGGGCAGGGGTGTTCTCCGGGGCCGGGTTCGGTATCATCTCCGTGGCCGTAACAACGTCGGGCGGGCTGACACCGAGTCTGGTTGGCGTCTTACTCGTCGCGAGCGTGCTCTTTGGCTTTACCACCCCGGCGACGTACTACGACACCCAGCACGTCAGGAGACAGCTGGCGGCGGACGGGGACGACTGGCTGTTCCGGGGGTACCACTGGGTCGTCGCGATGTCCCTGCCGCTGCCGCTTCGCTCGCTCGTCGCACTGGCCTACGCCCTGCGGCGGTGGATGCTACTGAACCCTGGCGGGTTCTTCTGGAGCAAGGCGGACCCTGCCGAGGGCGACGACGACAACTCATAATTTCTCGCCGCCACAGTGTAGCGTATGGCTTTCGACGGAGCGCTGGTCGGGTGGGGCAGCCTGGGAGTGCTGCTCGTCGGGGTCGGGGTGTCGCTGCTCGCGGTCGTCCGCCTGAGCGAGTGGCAGCCCCTCGCCACAGCCCGACGCCGGCTCCTCCTCGGGGTGCCCGTCGGGACGGTGGTGACCGTGCTCGCGCTCAACCTCGTCTTCTGGCTCCTCCAGGGGGCGGCCAGCGGGGCGCCGGTGGTCGTCGGCTTCCGGTCGTGGTCGCTGTTTTACCCGGCAGGGATGCTCACCGCGGCCTTTGCACACAACGGGCTCAGTCACCTCACCGGGAACGTCCTCGCGACACTGGTGTTTGCGCCCGTCGCGGAGTACGCCTGGAGTCACTACCCCACCGAGCGCGGCGACGTCTCCTTTCGCTCGCTCGGAACGAACCCCTTCGCCAGGGTTGGCGCCTTTCTGGGGGCTGTCCTCGCGGTCGGGCTCGCGACGAGCCTGTTCACCCCCGGCGCGTTGATCGGGTTCTCGGGTGTTGTCTTCGCCTTTGCGGGCTTTGCACTCGTGACCCGGCCACTGCTCGCGGTCGCGGCGATCGTCGGCCAGCAGGCGGTCGGTCTGGTCTACTTCGGGCTCCAGACCCCCGTCCTGACGGCCACCACACAGACCCAGGTCGTCGCCCCCTGGTGGGCCAACGTGGCGATCCAGGGCCACGCGCTCGGGCTGGTGGTCGGGCTCCTGCTCGGACTGTTGCTCGTGTGGCGCCGCGGCCGAACACCCGACGTCAGGCACGTCTGGTTTGCGGCGCTGGTGTTTGCGGTCTCACAGGCGTTGTACGCCTTCTACGTCCCGCTGAGCACCGACCGGTTCGTCCTCTTTCGTGGGCTGGGGGCGGGGGCGGTGTTCCTGCTGGCGGCAATTGTGGCGACCGCAGTCGCCGAAACTGACCGGACCGTCCTCGCCCGGATCGACCTCTCCCGGCGGGAGGTGGCGACCGGGCTCCTGCTCGCGGTGGGGCTCGCGATCGCGCTCGCGGCGGTCCCCTACAACCTGACCGCGGTCTCGGGGGGGGTAACCCCCGAGGACACGAACACCACCGGGACCGTGGAGGTGCGCGACTACACCGTTGCCTACGTCGAGGGTGTCCCGAACCAGTATATCGAGGCCGTCGAGATCCCCGTCATCGAGCGGGGGCTGTCGGTCAACGAGAGTGGGGTGGTCGTGACCAGTGACAGGCGTAACGCCTGGGAGGTGGTCGTCTCCCGGGGCCGGCTCGCCTTCCGCGGCCAGGCCTCGGTGCCGGTCGGTGGCGTCGGCTGGCGCGAGCGGGTCGTCGTCAACCGGACGCAGTGGTCGGTGACCGGCGGCGGC
>JAQCNN010000070.1 GCA_028275005.1 Salinirussus sp. | reverse complement strand
TTCGGTCCTGTGAGCCGCGGCGGCGGTGAGACTCACAACAAAAACCACCGTACGTGCTGATTCGCCTCCCTCGGCCGCACGTACAGCATCAATTACAGCGAGCACGTTTGTCGACCCCGCCGTGGCTGCAGCGACTCCGGTCGGGCGGTAACAAGGGTGCAACCACGGCTTTGGTCACGGCTCAGACAAACTCTTAGCGGGACAAAGAGGTAGCAGGCCTGACTTCACCCGTCGGACCCGCTGTTCGGTACAACCGCATCTACCGTCCCTCGATGACTGTGTCGAGGAATACATTTATCCGTTTATGGTTATTAGAACTGTGTATATGAGCGCCGAAAGCAGATCAAATAAATCAGACTTCCAGGAATTGGCGAAGAATCTACTGTACTGTCCGCACTGTCCACATGCAAGCAATATCACCGGGGACTGGACGCTTGAGGTTCACGAAACCGAGTGTGACTCGCTACTCGTATACCGCTGTCCCGAGTGCTCGAAGGTCGTTACTCGGCGGCCACGCCCGGACTGACCAGTGGGACCCGGCTCTCGACCACGCAGTTGCTTGTGCCGACGTGTAACTCTCCGCGGGAGCCTGTCTGTGTGATACTCCACGTGGGCCTTTTTCGATCGAAGCATGGTATGCCATCTCGCCGCTAATCAGCATGGCATACCACCTCGCGGTTCGGATGGGCCCCCAACTATGAATCGGGCCGGTCGAGACCACCCTTCGAATCCAGCGGCCGGCCTGGGCTTGGACGGTACGGGTTTCTGTATTACTAGATGGTCGGGGGTCGCCGGCGTTGTCGATAGGTAGCGTCCCCATACAGGGGGGATGGGGGATACCGTTGAGATACACAATGGCCCAGTCATACGCTGCCCGGAGCCAAGCCGAACAACCCCGCACGAACCGTCATGAGGACGAGTGTCCGGTCGAGTCGACACAGCTACTCCCGCTGCTGGGCGACGAGTACGTCATAGAGATCCTCCGGACCATCGGCGAGGCCGCGGCCCCGGCCCGGGAGATCGCCGAGGAGGTCGGTGTCTCACGGGCGACCGTCTACCGCCGGCTCGACCGTCTCGAAGAGGCCGGACTCGTGCAGGCGTCGATGCTGTACAACCCCGACGGCCACCACAAACAACAGTACGAGGTCGCCGTCGACCGCGTCCACCTGGACATCGGCGACGGCTCCCTCGAGGTCAGTGAACTCGCCTGAGTCCCGGTCGGGTGACAGTCGGTGGCCACGGCCGAGAGCAAACAGGAGGTATAAGTGAGTACTTTCCCGTCCTTGGAGTAGTGTGGTGGCGACCGAAACAGTGCTGTGGGCCCTCCTGAGTCTCGCGGGGGGCCTGCTCGCGGGCTGGGTCGCCGTCTCGGAGGGTAGGCGGCTCCGAGAGGGTGACGTCGTCTCGCGGGGGCTCTCCCTGCCGTTCGTGGCGACGGCAGTCGCCATTACCGTCGCGGTCGCCGGCAGCCTGCTCGTCCCGGTGGTCTTCGGGACGTTCCCGTCGGGGTACGTCTTCGTCTCGCTGCTCCTGTTTGCCGTCCCGTGGACGGTGTTCGCGCTCCGGTACGCCGGCTGGGGCTCGCTGGTGACGTCCGGTCGCGTGACGGTCGCGAGTGCGGTCATCGTCGCCGGCCTGGCCGGGCTCCTCTTTGTCAACGTTGGTGGCGGCCTGTCGTCACCGCTCGAGGGTGTGTTCATCGCCTTCGTCAATATCCTGCTGTTCGCGGTCATCGGGGCGATGTTCGTCGTCAGCGGGCTGGTCGTGCTCTCGGCGTCCAGACACGGCAGCGTCCCGACGGCCGCGGGGGTCGTCGTCACGCTACCCGTGGTCGAGACGATGATCTTCGGCGCCGCCGGCACCGCACTCGGCGCCGCGTCGAACCGGCTGTTCAGCGGCCTCCTGCTCGTGGTCCTCAGCACGACACTGGTCGTGGCGACCGACTACTACGACGTCCTCGACGTGCGCCCCGGCGCCAGCGTCCTCGGGGAGCGAACCCTCATGCGAGAACTCGACGAGGCGGTGCTCGTGGTCGACGAGCGCGACACCGTCGCCCGGGCCAACCGGAGCGCAACACGGCTGTTCGGCGCCGATATCGAGGGGGCCGACCTTTCGGCGGTCTTCGGCCGGTCGCTCGCGGCCTTCGAGGCCGACAGCCTCGAGCTGTGGACCGAGCAGGGGAACCGCCAGTTCTCACCCCGGGTGACGCGGCTCTCCGACGGGGCGACCGGCTCGCTGGGGTACGCGGTCACGCTGTTCGACATCACCGACCGCGAGATCCGACAGCAGCGGATCCAGGTGCTCAACCGCATCCTCAGACACAACATCCGCAACGATATCGACGTGATCAAGGCCCACTCCGAACAGCTCGCCGACGTTCCCGCGGCACCCACGGAGTCGGCCGTCACGATCCAGCAGACCGCCGACCAGCTGGCCACGCTCAGCCGCGACGCACGGCAGTTCCAGAAGCTCATGCGCCAGTCGACCGAGCGCGAGTCCACGGTCCCGGCCGCCGATGTCGTCACCGACGCCGTCGAGGCGGTCAACGAGGAGTGGCCGGAGGCCGACGTGGCGGTCGACGCCGTGGCGACCCCTGTCGCCGTCAGCCGGAATCTGGTCCAGTACGCCCTGTCCAATCTCGTCGAGAACGCCGTCCAGCACAACGAGTCGGCGACGCCACGGGTCCGGGTGACTGCCGTCGACGGGGACGGCCACGTCGAGGTGACCGTCGCCGACGACGGCCCCGGGATCCCGGAGACGGAGCGGGCGGTCATCGAGACCGGCGGGGAGGACCAGTACTCTCACAGCACGCAGTTCGGCCTCTGGAGCGCGAACTGGGCGGTTCAGGCCGTCGGCGGCGAGTTCGAGATCGGCGAGAGCGACCTCGGTGGCGCGGCAGTCCGGGTCAC
>JAQCNN010000063.1 GCA_028275005.1 Salinirussus sp. | reverse complement strand
CACGGTCGTTCCGCTCCGCTCCACTCCCTGGTTCAAACTCACGACAGCGCTCCCGCTCGCGGAGTGCTCGCGGAGAGCGCCGAGGGAGAGATTTGAACTCTCGAGTCCTCTCGGAGACCTGCTCTCGAAGCAGGCGCCTTGGCCGGGCTAGGCTACCTCGGCTCACTCACAGTTATCGTTGAAACGCGTTTATCCGTTTCGGTGTCGGACACGCCGGCACAGCCACAACCCACGGTACGCCAGTAGCCCATCGCCGTGTCGTCCCGCGACATTCCCCTGGTCAGTGTAAATCCACCAGTTGTTCTGTTTTCTCACGGCACGCGAAACGATTATTCACTCCTCGGCACTAAGAGAGGGCTAATGAGGCCATCAGTCGAGGTCGAGGGCTGCGGGCTGTACGAGTGTCCACGGTGCGGGGCACGGTACGACGAGCCCGAGAGCCGCTACTGCGAGGGCTGTGAGGGGACGCTGCGCTGTCTGGACAACTCCCGGGACCTGTGATCACTCGGCGTCGTCGTCCACACTCCCGTACCCACCACCGCCCGGTGTCTCCACCCTGACTGTCGTGCCCAGGGGTACCTCGGTTGTGACTTTCGCAGGGACCGCCTCGCCGTCGACGAGATTTCGCCCCAGCGTCCCGTCTTCGCCGCCGTTGAGTCCCTGGGGCGGGTGTCGGCGCCGCTCGGTCAGCAGCGAGACGGTCGCGTCGGTCTCGACGGTCAGTTGCCGGACGAGCCCGTCACCCCCGTGGTGTCGGCCCGCACCCCCGCTGTTCGTCCGGAGTGCGTACTCGTCGACGCGGAGGGGGTAGGCGCGCTCAAGCGCCTCCACGGGCGTGTTGAGCGTGTTCGTCATCCCGACCTGAACGCCCGAGAGGCCGTCGCTGCGGGCGGTCGCACCGGCGCCGCCGCCGACGGTCTCGTAGTAGGCGAACTCGCCGGAGCCGACGGTGAGATTGTTCATCGTCCCCTGGCCGCCCGCCGGCACACGCTCGGGTGCCGCCTCGGCGAGCGCGGCAAAGACGACGTCGGTCACCCGCTGGCTGGTCTCGACGTTGCCGCCGACCACAGCCGCCGGCGGTTCCGGGTTCAGCAGCGACCCCGCTGGCGCGCGAACGGTCACCGGGTCGTAACAGCCACCGTTTGGCGGGATGTCGGGGTCCGTGAGACACCGGAGCACGTAGTAGACGGCGCTTCTCGTGACCGCCAGTGGCGCATTTACGTTGCCTGGCACCTGGGCCGCGGTCCCGGCAAAGTCGACGGTCAGCCGGCTCCCGTCGATAGTGACTGTCACCTCGAGAGGGATCTCGTCGTCGGTCACGCCGTCACCCTCCATGACGTCGCCGGCGGCGTACTCGCCGTCGGGCACCGCGGCCAGTTCCGCCTCGACACGCTCTCGGGAGTAGTCCCGGACGGCCTCGAAGGCCGCGAGCAGGCGGTCGCCGTGCTCGTCGAGTAACTCCCGCACCCGCTCGGCCCCGCGGTCGTGGGCGGCCCGCTGGGCGCGCAGGTCCGCGCGCCGCTCGCGGGGGCTCCGGACGTTTGCCAGTACCAGTGCCTCCACGTCCTCGCGTGGCTCGCCGCCGGCCACCAGCCGGACCGGGGGGAGCCGCACCCCTTCCTGCTGGATATCCCGGGACCCGGCCGGCATACTGCCCGGCGCCATCCCGCCCACGTCGGCGTGGTGGGCCCGCGAGGCCGCGTACGCGACAATAGTTCCGTCGTGGGTAATCGGCGAGACGAGCGTCACATCCGGGAGGTGGGTGCCGCCCTCGAAGGGGTCGTTGAGCGCGAACAGGTCGCCGGGCTCCGGGTCACAGTCGAGGACGGCCCCGACCGCCGCGGGCATCGCACCGAGGTGGACCGGGATGTGCTCGGCCTGTGCGACCAGTCGCCCCTCGGCGTCGAACA
>JAQCNN010000062.1 GCA_028275005.1 Salinirussus sp. | reverse complement strand
AGCGAGTCGATGGCGTCTGCCCCACAGACCGGACAGTTCGGGTCGGCCGTGACCGGGACGAAGTCGGTCGTGAGGTGTTTGGCGTCGTAGACCAGCAGCCGCCCCTCCAGGGTGTCGCCGACGTCCATCAGCAGTTTGAGCGCCTCGGTCGCCTGGACCGAGCCGACGGTGCCGGTGACGGCGCCGAACACGCCGGCCTCGGCGCAGTCCGGCACCGTCCCCGCCGGCGGCGCCTCGGGGAACAGACACCGGTAGCAGGGCTCACCGCCCGAGAAAGTCGTCGTCTGACCCTCGAAGCGGTAGACCGCGCCGTGGGTCAGCGGCGTGTCCGCGAGGACGCAGGCGTCGTTGAGCACAAAGCGGGTCGGGAAGTTGTCGGAGGCGTCGACGACGACGTCGTAGTCGGCGACGAGGTCGGCCGCGTTGTCCTCGTCGACGTCCCCGTAGGTCTCGACGTCGACGTTGGGGTTCTGGTCGGCGACGTACTCCGCGGCGCTGTCGGTCTTGACCCGGCCGACGTCGTCCGCCCCGTGGACGATCTGGCGCTGGAGGTTACTACGTTCGACAACGTCACCGTCGGCGACCCCCAGTCGGCCGACACCCGCCGCGGCGAGATACTGGATAGCCGGCGAGCCGAGCCCGCCCGCGCCAACGACGAGCACGGAACCGCTGGAGATGGCGCCCTGCCCCGCCGGCCCGACCTCGTCGAGGATGATCTGCCGGGAGTACCGGTCGAGTTGTTCGGTGTCGAGGTTCATACCCACCGGTTGACCGGCGGGGCGCAAAAATCGTCCGCCGTTACGCCCCGACAGGCCTGGGGGGACACCCCGGCCGGGTCAGCAGTCGTACAGCGCGCGGTACTTCTCGTCGACGTAGTCGAGGAAGTGGTCGGCGGTGAACGGCTCGCCGGTGGCCTCCTCGACCAGCTCCGGGGTGGTGTGCCGGGCGCCGTGGCCGTGGACCTGCTCGCGGAGCCACCCCCTGACCGGGTCGAACTCCCCGGCCCGGACGCGGGCGTCGACGTCGACGTCCTCGCGGACGGCGGCGTCGATCTGGGCGGCAAGCACCGACCCGAGCGTGTACGTTGGGAAGTACCCGAAGGCGCCGTTTGTCCAGTGGATGTCCTGCAGACAGCCCTCGGCGTCGGTGTCGGGTCGGAAGCCGAGATACTCCTCCATCCGCTCGTTCCAGACGGCCGGCACCTCACTCACCTCGAGGTCACCGCGGATGAGGTCGCGCTCGATCTCGAAGCGGAGGATGATATGCATGTGGTAGGTCAGCTCGTCGGCCTCCACCCGGATCGGGTTGTCGTCTGAGACCTCGTTTGCGACCTCGTAACACTCCCGTGGGGTGACCGACACCCCGAGGTGGTCCTCGACGGTCGGGGCGAACAGCTCCCAGAAGGCCGCCGACCGGCCGACGTGGTTCTCCCAGAAGCGGGACTGGGACTCGTGGACGGTCAGGTCACGGTCCTCACCCAGTGGCGTGCCGTAGGCCTCCTGGGGGAGCCCCTGCATGTAGGTCGCGTGACCGAACTCGTGGACGGTCGGCCCCACGGATTCGAGGGGGTCCTCGGGGTCGAACCGGGTGGTGATCCGGGCGTCGAACTGTGTCCCCATGGTGAAGGGGTGGGTGGAGGTGTCGAGCCGGCCGCGCTCGAAGTCGTAGCCAAGCAGGTCCAGTGCGTCCCGGACCATCTCCTCCTGGGTGTCGGTGTCGTAGCTCCCCTCGAAGGGGTCGGCGAGTTCGACGTCACTCTCGGCGATGTCGTCGACCAGCGGGGGGAGTTCGTCGGCCAGCCGCTCCAGCACCCGCTCTGCGGTGTCGACCCCCAGGTAGGGCTCGTACTCCTCGAAGAGCACCTCGTAGGGGTCGCGGTCGGGGTCGATCGCCTCGGCGTACTCCCGGCGTAGCTGGACCAGCTCCTCCAGTTCGGCCTCGAACTGTGCGAAGTCGGAGTCCTCGCGGGCCTGCTCCCAGACCGGCAGCGCCTCGGCGCTCTTCTGTGAGATCCGCTCGACCAGCGTCTCGGGCACCCGCGTTGCGCGCTCGTGGCGCCGCCGGACCTCGCGGACGACCGCCTCCTGGTCGGCGTCTAGGTCCTGCCCTCCGAGCTCATCGAGGTAGCCCGCGAGCTCGTCGTCGGTCAGCATCTCGTGTGTGACCGCAGACAGCGCGGACTGCTGTTTCGAGCGGGCGGGGGTCCCCCCTTCGGGCATCATCACCTGCTGGTCCCAGCTCAGCAGGCCAGCGGCGTCCCCGACGTAGGTCATCCGCTCGACGTGCTCAGTAAAGTCGTCGTAGGTGCTCATCGACGACTGATTGCGGCCCAAAAATAATCAATCCGGTGGCTCCGGGACGGGACGCCCGGGCTCGCGTCGCAGGCGGCTGGCTCAGCTCTCGACGGGGATCTCCGTGCCGCGGGCCGTCGCGTCGACCGCCGCCGGCAGGCGAACCTCCAGAATTCCGTTGTTGTACGCGGCGTTGATCCCCTCGTCGTCGACCCGTCGGGGGAAGCGGAACCGCCGGTGGTAGGTGCGACGGCGGCTGTGTCGCTCGTCCTCGCGCTCGGCGGCGATGTTGAGCACGCCGTCGTCCCACGTCACCGTGACGTCCTCGGGGTCAAAGCCCGGTAGCTCGACGCTGAGGACGAACTCGCCGTCCTCCTCGTACAGTTCGTAGTCGGTACCGCTGGCTTCGAAAAACTGGTTTGGGAAGTCGAGGCCTTGCAGCCAGGAGTCGGTCGGTGTTGTCGGCAGTGCCATAACCGATCACCTCCGTTGCAGTTAGTGATTGTTCGCGGTTCTATATAAACTTGTCGGGCGGTGTGGTACCATCCCATACCGACAGCACAGTCGTCGGCGCCAGGCCCCGGCGCCGGCCAGGGGAAACGGTGGCTCAGAACCGCTCGGCGACGCCCCGGTAGACCCGCTCACAGCGCTCGACGGCCGCGAGCGAGACGCTCTCGTCTGCGGTGTGTGCCTCGCCCGGCTCGGCCGCGCCACAGACCACGCAGGTCGTTCCTGCCCCGGCCAGCCAGCCTGCGTCGGTGGCGTGTGGCTTGACCACCTGCCTCGGCTCGCCACGCTGGACGGGCCGGGCCGCCCGCCGGACGAGGGTGGCAAACTCCGGGTCGTCACACGCCATCGGCGGGAGGTCCTGGTCGACGGTCCAGGTGACACCCTCGACGTCCTCGACCCGCTCCAGCGGCGCGCGCTCGCCGGGAACGGTTCGCTCGTCGACGGTCACCGCACACCGTTCGGGGACGACGTTCCAGGCGCTACCACCCTGGACCTCGGTGACGGTGACCGACCCCTTGAGTTCGTTGCCCAGGACCTCGGCCGTCGGCGCCTCCAGCCGGCGGACGGTGTCGACGGCGTCACTGGCCCGGTAGATGGCGTTCTCCCCGGCCCCGGGTTCGCTCGCGTGGGCGGCCCGGCCGGCCGCGTGAACCGTCGACCCCCGGCGACCCTTGTGGGCGACGGCGACGTCCGTGACGCCGGGCGCGGAGTAGCCCGTCGACCCCTCGCCGACGACGGCGTAGTCCGGCGCGAACCCGTCGTCGATGGCCGCCTGCGCGCCGACCCCGCCCTGCTCCTCCCCGACGAACGAGGCGAAGACGAGCCCGCAGTCCGGGGTCGCGTCCCGAAAGGCGACCATCGCCGCCGCCAGCGCCCCCTTCATGTCCGCACTCCCGCGGCCGTACAGCCGCCCGGACTGTTCGGTGAGCGTGTAGCCTCCGTCCGTCCCCTCGCCCCTCGTCTGTGACTCGTCCGGCGGCACCACGTCGTGGTGGCCGACCAGCGCAAGCGAGTCCGTCTCAGGCGCGTCGCCCGGCCCACGCCGGGCGAGGACGTTACCGGTACTGTCCCGTTCGACGGCGGCGTCGGTGTGTTCGCGCAGCCACCGCTCGATGTAGTCGCCGGCCTCCTCCTCGGCCTCGTGACTGGGGATAGCCACGAGCTGACGGGCGAGGTCACGTTCGTCCATGGACTGCCCTTGGCCGGGAGGCTGTTGAGTGTGCCGTCGTGACCCTGGACAGAGCCCGGAGACACCCGGGCCGTAGCGGGCCGTTACCGCCCGCCTACCACCCTAACCGCCCGGTAACTAACGGGCCGATCCGCGTTGCCCCGGGCATGGTCCCCGAACGGACGGTGCCCACCGTATCGACAGGTGTCTACTCCGGTGTCCTGTGGGGGCTGGCGGTCGCCAGCTTCGTCGTCGGCGACGTGGCGACGACGCTCGCCGGCCTCTCGACGGCGGGGGTCGTCGAGACCGGCCCGGTCGCCGGTCCGCTCCTGCGCCGACACGGTGTGGTTGTTCTCCCGCTGTTGAAGACCGTGACTGTCGCCGCCGGCTACGCCGCCTGGCGGCTCCTCCCGTCCCCACACGCCACCGGTATCCCGCTGGGGCTGGCCCTCACCGGCACCGTCGTGACGGGCTGGAACCTCTCCGTCCTGCTGGGGCTGTAACCCCTGGACCGGCCCCCGGCCGTATCACGGTCCTTATCAACGAACACGGCCAATGCACTGTATGGAGATCGTTCCGGACACGAGCGTCGTCATCGACGGTCGGGTGTCCGAGCGGGTACGCGCCGACGCCGACCCCGACTCGTGGGCCGCCGGCACGGGCTTTGCCGGCGCAACCGTCGTCGTTCCCGAGGCAGTCGTCGGCGAACTCGAGGCACAGGCAAACGACGGCCGCGAAACCGGCTGGGAGGGGCTGTCGGAGCTCCAGCGCCTGGTCGAACTGGACGCCGACGGC
>JAQCNN010000058.1 GCA_028275005.1 Salinirussus sp. | reverse complement strand
TGACAAACTCGACGTACCCGAGACACCTATTATTCCGATCCTCTACGGTGACGGCATCGGCACCGACGTCGGCCCGGCGGCACAGAAGGTTCTGGAGGCGGGCGCAAAGGCCACCGGCCGGGACATCAGCTGGATGCAGGTCTACGCCGGCGAGACCGCCCGCGACCGCTACGACGAGAACCTCCCCGAGGACACGGTCGAGGCGATCAGGGAGTTCCGTGTCGCGATCAAGGGGCCGCTGACGACGCCGGTGGGGGCGGGCTTTCGGTCGCTGAACGTTGCGCTCCGGAAGACGCTCGACACCTACGCCAACGTCCGACCGACCTACCACCTGGCGGGTGTCCCGTCGCCGGTCACCAACCCCGGACAGATGGATATGGTGACCTTCCGGGAGAACACCGAGGACGTCTACGCCGGCATCGAGTTCGAGTCCGGCAGCGACGAGGTCAAACAGGTAAAGGAGTTCATCGAGGAGCGGATGGGCTTTGACGACACCATCCACGACGGCTCGGTCGGGATCGGGGTCAAACCGATCACCGAGTTCGGCACCAAACGGCTTGTCCGGAAGGCGATCGACTACGCGCTGGAGCGCGGCCGGGACACGGTCACCCTCGTTCACAAGGGCAATATCATGAAGTTCACCGAGGGTGCCTTCCGGGACTGGGGCTACGAGGTGGCCGAGGAGGAGTACGGTGACGCGGTCATCACCGAGAACACCCTCTGGGAGGAGCGGGACGGCCAGCCCCCCGAGAACGCGGTTGTCGTCAACGACCGCATCGCCGACAATATGCTCCAGCAGATCCTCACCCGGACCGACCAGTACGACGTGCTCGCGATGCCAAATCTCAACGGTGACTACCTCTCCGACGCCTGTGGCGCCCAGATCGGTGGGCTGGGTATCGCACCGGGCGCGAACTTCGGCGACGGGCTCTGTCTGGCCGAGCCGGTCCACGGCTCCGCCCCGAAGTACGCCGGCCAGGACAAGGTCAACCCCACCGCGATCATCCTCTCCGGTGTCCTCATGTTCGAGTATCTCGGCTGGGACGACGCCGCCAGCCTCGTCAGAGACGCCTGCGAGGCGACCATCTCCTCGAAGCAGGTGACCTACGACCTCCACCGGCAGATCGAGGGCGGCGAGAAGCTCGCCACCTCCGAGTACGCCGACGCCGTCGTCGAGAATATCGAGCGACTGGCGTAATCAGCGTCTCGGACTCTCGCGGTACTCACGTCTCGTGTGGTCAGCCGACGGCCAGCAGATACCGTCTGTTCGGCCCTGTGGTCGTGGTGCTGTCACGGGCGACGTGTACGGCGACGCGGCGGCTCACCCGTCCCAGTCCGGGTCCGTCCGCGGCGGGCTGAAGACGTCGACACCTCTCACCGGGACATCCCCGCGGTTCTCCGCGGCGTGGGGTTCCTCGCCGGGGACAGTGTAGGACGCGCCGGTGCCGACGACGTGGGTCTCGCCGTCGACGAGGACGGTGAGTGCGCCGCCGGTGACGAACCCGGCCTGCTCGTGGTGGTGGCTGTGCTCGGGAACCGTCGCCCCGGGTTCGATGTGAAAGTGCTGGACGCTCATCCGCTCGTCGGCGGCGAGTTGGGTGAGGTGGACCCCCTCGACTGCCTCGACCGTCTCGCCGTCCGCGGGTGCCATCGTCTCCATGCCAGAGCACTCGGCGCGCACCGTCCTAACTGTTGCCGTCAGCCGGCTCGCGTCTGCCGACCACGAGGACCCGAAGGTCGTTGACGTTCGTCCCCGTCGGCCCCGTATGGACCGCCGCGTCCCGGTCGGCGAGATAGTCCGCCGTCGTGTGGGTCTCGAGTGCCTCCCGTGCGGCCTGTGGGTCCTCGACGGTGTCGCCGTCGACGAGCGCGCCAGCCGCGTCGGCGTTGCCGTCGACCCCGTCGGTGTCGATACTCGCGGCCACGACGGGGGTGTCTGTGGGAGCGTTGTCGGTCAGCGCCAGGGCCGCGCCCACCCCGAACTCGGCGTTTGGCCCGCCCTGGCCAACGCCACGCTCGCCGGTGTCGGCGACGGTTACCTCACCGCCGGAGAGCAGCACCGCCGGCGGGTCGACGGGGTTGCCGCTCGCGGCACACTCCTCGGCGACCGCGGCGTGGCCCCTGGCGGCCTCGCGGGCCTCCCCGCGGGTCCGCGTCGAGAGCACCAGCGGCGTGTACCCCCGCTCCGTCGCGACACCGGCCGCGGCCTCCAGGGCGGTTAGACTGTCCGCGAGGACCCGGTTGGTGATGTCGCCCAGTGCCGCCGGGTCGGTGGGCGCCCCCCCGCCCCGCCCGGCCTCGAGGTGCTCGCGGACGGTCGCCGGGACGGACACACCGTGTCGGTCTACTACCCCGAGCGCGTCGTGGTGTGTCGTCCGGTCGGGGGCGGTCGGGCCGCTGGCGACGGTCCCGAGGTCGTTGCCGACCACGTCGCTGAGGACCAGGCCGACGACCGTCGCGGGCGCGGCTGCCCGGGCCAGTCCACCGCCCTTGACCGCCGAGAGCTGCGTGCGGACGGCGTTGACCTCGCCGATTGCCGCGCCACTGGCCAGCAGCCCCGCCGTTGTCTCCCGCAGGTCCACGAGGGAGAGCCCCTGTTCGGGCGCGGCCAGCAGGGCGCTCCCGCCGCCGGTGACGACGGCGAGGACGAGGTCGTCAGCTCCGGCCGAGCGCACGAGCTCGAGCACCGCCTGTGTCGCCTCGACAGACCGGGCTGTGGGGACCGGGTGGTCGCCCGTGCGGACCCTGACCCGCTCGCAGGGGGCCGGGTCGTCGGTGACGACGACGCCGTCGTCGATGCGGGCACCGAGCACCCCTTCGAGTGCCTGCGCGGCCGTTCCGGCGGCGTTACCCCCGCCGGCGACCAGGAGGCGGTCGACCCCAGAGAGAGCGGTCTCGTAGTCCGTGGTGGCCCCCGTCCCCGTGACCCGGAGTCTGTCGCCGGTGACCGTGACCCGCTCCCGGACGACCCGCTCGGGGTGGGCGGCCTCGACCCCCGCGGTGAGACAGTCAAGCGCGAGGTCGTGCTGTGGCGAGCGGGCCAGGCGGTCACGGTCCACGAACACGCCCGGGCTTCGGTGAGAGGGGGCAAAGCCGTTGTGTTGGGGTTACTCCCTGTCGGGCACCCGGTCCGGGAGTTCGGGTGTCTCGATGCCCGCCTCCTCGAAGGCCGCCAGCGCGCGTCGGGTGACGTCCGAGGTGAACGCGAACTCGTCGCGGAGGTCCGCGACGTAGGCTTTCCCCTCGATTGTCCGGTGGTAGACGTTGTCCTCGACGCGGACCACGACCGGGTGGTCGTCGTCGACGTAGACGTACGCCGAGGTGACCAGCGCCTCCTCCACGATGTCGACCGCGCGCTCGATGTCGGCGTCGGGGGCAACGGAGAGTTCGGTGACAGCCATCAGCTCCTGACTGCCGCTGTTGGCGTTTGCCACGTTCTCGGTAAAGAACGCCGCGTTCGGGACGATAACCGTCGCGTCGTCGTCGGTGACGAGCCGGGTTGCTCGGAGGCTGATGTCGGTCACCTCGCCGTAGTCGTCACCGACGCGCACCTTGTCGCCGACCCGGTACGGCTTCTCGAGGATGACGACGAGCCCGCCGATGACGCCGGCGGCGAGGTCCCGCAGCCCGAAGCCGAGTGCCGCCCCGAGCAGCCCGGAGACAGCGAGCAACTGGGCCGCCGAGAGCCGGAGCAGCGGGCCCAACACGAGGTAGACGGCCGTCCCGTAGATGGCAAACTTTGCGACCGGAATAAAGAGCTTGATGCCGATCCGCCGGCTCACGCTGTACTCCGCGGCGACCGACAGGGCCGCGGCAACGACCCGGGCCGTGACGTACGCACCCACGAGGACCACGAGCACGACAGCGACTGTCGGGAGGTCGAGTCGGAGGTCGGCAACCCCGACGAGCGGCGCCGGGGCCGCGGTGACGCCGCTCACAGTATCAGCTCCCGTTCGGTTTCGGCGACGGCTGTCGGGACCCCCGCCGGCAGGAGGGAGACCCAGTCGCCGTCGACGGCCACCAGGTCACTCCGGCGGAGACGGCCGAGTGCCCGCTCGGTGTTGTCACCGACCACCGCCGTCAGGTCGCTCCGGTGGACGCGCTCGCTCGCGAGGATGACCCGGAGACAGAAGGCCGTCTCCCGGTCGAGGGTCGGCTGACCGACGTCGGGCACGTCGCTGGGGCGGACCTCGGAGCCACGGGCACGCTCCCACAGCGCCGTCGCGACGCCGACGTTTCCCCCGGAGACGGCGGCCAGGCGCTCGAAGACGACCTGGCGGGCGTCGGGATGGTCGCCGCGGCGGGCGGCGAGAGCGGCTCTGTCCAGCGCCGGCAGCGGGACGTCGAAGCCGGCGACTGAGACCTGCCGGCGGGTGAACAGCCCGCGACTGCCGTCGTCACGCTCGAAGGCCGGGGCGTCCTCGTACCGGGCCAACAGGCGCTCCGACAGCGCCGCCGCGTCGAGGGCCCCAACCTCGACACGCTCCGGGAGCGTCCGGTCGAGGTCCCTGACCGCGGCGAGATACGCCCAGGCGTACCGGTTCCAGCCGGTGACCACCGTCGACTCGGCACCGGCGACGGCGTCCATCAGCGTCTCCAGGTGGTCGAAGCCGCCGACCCTGCGGGTGTAGAGGTGGTGACACCCCGAGACAACCGTCGGTCCCTCGGCGATGGCCGCCGAGACTGCCCCGGCAGGGTCGTCGGCGTCCGGGCCGGTGAGGACCCGTCGGTCGACCGTCGCCTCCGGGTGGGCCGCCAGTCGCTCCCCGACCCCACCTGCGACGTTCGGGCCGGTCGGCCCGACGTGGACCCGGGTCGCCGCCAGCCGGGCGGCGACGTGGTCGAGGACGGTACGGCGCCCTGCGAAGGGGCTGCCCACGACCGCGAGGGGGCCCCGGCCCTCCCCGACGACGGCGTCGACGGTCTCCTGTGCCGGCTCGTCGAGGAGGACCGCCGGCTCCAGGGCCTCGACACCGGCCGTGGTCGCCGCCTCGGTCACGGTCTCACGTCCATGCCCGCAGTCTCGGACAGGACCCACATTACCCTGACGGCGCTCGGGTGTGCTGTGGTCGATAGCAGACCCCGGGGTCGTGTGTTCCTCGGCGTCCGCGTGCGCCGGATTCATAGCCGCGGACGCCCAGTGATTGGGTATGTACGCGGTGGTGGGTTGTGGGGAGTGCTCGGCGCTGTGGATCGTGGAGGGGCGGCCGGAGCGAACCGAGTGCCCGCGCTGTGGGACCACACGGAAACACAAGTACCGGCGGGAGTTTCTGACCACCGACGACGAGGACCACGCCCGGGAGGTCCGGGCCTCGATGCTCGCCAGCCGGCAGGGCGAAAGCGACGCCTTTGCCGAGGTTGGCTCCTTTGCGGAACTCGACGCGGAACTCGAGACGGCGGGCGTGGACGACGAGACCTACCTCGAGGGTGTCGGTGTCGACACCGGCGAGGTGGCGGCGGCGGCTGACCGCGCGGCCGGTGGCGAGGGTTCCCGGAGCCGCGAGGAGACCGTCCGGGCCGCGCTTCGGGAGCTCGAAGCGCCGAGCGAGACCGAGGTCGCCGGCTACGCGGCCGACCACGGCGTCTCCCGAGAGTGGGCCGAGCGCGCCCTTCAAAAGCTTGTGCGGGCCGGCGAGGTGACCGAGGTCGACGGGGGGTACCGGCTGCTATGAGTTCCGACAGGGAGTGGCCATCCCCCGGGGCCGCGTCACCGCCGGCGGAGTCGGTCAGTATCGGGCGGTACGTCGTCGGCGGCTTTGTCGGCCTGGCAGGGCTACTGTTGCTCGTCGAACCGGTCGTCGACCCGCTCGCGGTCGGCGACGCACGGGTCCCGATGTTCGGGCTGGCGGGGGTGGCGCTGGCGATTGGGCTCGACCTCGGGGCGGTCGTCTTCTACCGACAGGGCCAGCGAACGGTCGCGATGGCCCACGGGGTGGCGGGGTTAGGGTGGACCTTTCTCGCGGTAGGGCCGGTCATCGGCAGCGGGACGCTACTGGTCGTGGGGCTGGTCGTCGTGGTCGGCGGCGCGCTCTTTCTGGCCGCCGAATCCCGCAAGTGG
>JAQCNN010000057.1 GCA_028275005.1 Salinirussus sp. | reverse complement strand
GCCCTGCGAAAGCTCGGCGTCACGCAACTGTGTCCGGCCGAGCGCGCGGTTCGGGTCGTCGAGTTCGGCGTGGTCGGGCTCACCGGTGCAGTCCTCAACGTCGCGCTGTTCCTATGGCTAGGGGGGGTCACCTCCGCGCTCGTGGCAGGGACCGTCGCATTTCTCTCGACCATCGGCTGGACGTTCCTGCTGAACTGGCTGGTGACCTTCGAGCGACCCGGTAGCATTCTCCGGCGCTTTGGCCGGTATCTCGGCGTCTACGCGGTCGGATACGTGGTCTACATCGCGGCGTTGCTGACCGGCCTGCACCTGCTCGCGCTGCCGTTCTGGCTCTCGGACCTGGGTGCGGTCGCCGGCGGTGGCCTCTGGAACTACCTCGGCAGCGAGCGCTACGCGCTGCGCTGACCCGGTCGATATCCCGTGAGCCAGCAACCGCGGAGCGCCAGCGCCGCTCAGTCCCAGAAGATACTTACCGACAGTCGTTTACTCATAACGTGAGTAACTATGACTGTCCTCGTCACAGGCGGCGACGGCTACATCGGGTGGCCGACCGCCCTGCGCATCGCCGACCGGACCGACCAGCGCGTCCTGATCGTCGACAACGGCGCCCGCCGCGAGTGGGTCAGCGAGGTCGGCGCCACCAGCGCCACCCCGGTCGCGAGCCTGGACACCCGGCTTGACGCAGCCCGCGAGGTCCACGGCCTCTCGAACCTCTCGGCGGTCGAGGGTGACCTGACCGACCGGGCCTTCGTCGACGAACTGCTCGACGTCCACGACCCGACGGCGGTGGTCCACGCCGCGGCCCAGCCTTCCGCCCCCTACTCCCAGGTCAACGGCGAGCGGGCCAACTACACCCAGCACAACAACATGCAGGCCACCCGCAACCTGGTCTTTGGCCTGCACGAACACGACCTGACGGACACCCACTTCATCGAGACCACCACCACGGGGGTCTACGGCGCCCCCGAGTTCCCGATCCCCGAGGGTGGGGCAGTCATGGAGAACGGGGGCGAGCGCGACGAGGTTCCGTTTCCGGCGATGGGGGGGTCGTGGTACCACCAATGTTACGACAACGAGACTGAAATTTTGACAAAAGACGGCTGGAAGCCCTTCCCGGCACTCTCCACTAATGACGAAGTGATGGCCATGGATTCGGAATCCGGGGACGTTGGATGGACGACACCCTCGGAGGTTCAGTCATACCAGTACACCGGTGAGATGGTTACGGTATCGAACCGCCGGGTGGACCTGAAGGTCACACCGAATCACCGGATGCTGATAGGCACGAGTTGGGCACACGGAGGACACGACACGTTCGAAGGCCGTCGGAACGTCGTCGAAGCGAAGGAACTCGGTGATGAGTACCAACATCCCTGTCTGTTCATATCGCTTCCCGACTGGGACGGTGAGGCGCGAGAGACGTTCGAACTTCCGGCCTGTGACCGTGAGGTGAACCACTCGAAGGTCATCCGTCTTGAGGCGAAAGAAATAGACATGGGCAGTTGGCTCGAGTTCTTTGGATGGTGGCTCACCGAAGGCTCAGTCGGAAAGCTCGGCCAGACGAACAATATTCGAATCTACCAGACTGGTGCCACAGCATTGACCCATCTGTTCGAGAATCTCGGCTTCGATTCGGAGAAAATACGTCACCACTCCGACCATATGCAGGAGTACGTCGAAATCTCTGACCATCAGCTGGCAACATACCTTCGACAGTTCAAAAATGACAAACACATTCCGGAATGGATGCGAAACCTTTCTCGAGACAACCTTGAGATCCTGTTTGAGGCACTTATTGACGGGGATGGCAACCGGGACGGTCGGAACTGGACGTACTATACCTCCGACGAGAAGTTAGCCGACCACGTTCAGGAGATCGCGTTGAAGCTGGGGTACGGCGCTACGCTTCACAGTCTGGACCGGAGCGACGGGAATAACTATCAGACGAAACGTGAGTACCGTGTCAACATCAGCCCTTCTTGGTGCGTTCAGACGAATCAGGAAGGGACTGCCTTCGATACCGAGCAGTACGATGGCACGGTCTACTGTTGCACAGTCGATGGTGGTATCATCCTCGTCCGTCGCAACGGGAACCCCGTTTGGTCGGGGAACTCCAAGAGCCACGACGCCGCCAACCTCCGACTCGCCGCGGGCCAGTTCGACCTGCCCATCTCCGATGTCCGGACCGCCATCACCTACGGCACCGAGACCGAGGAGACCCGCGCGGACGACCGCCTCAAGACCCGGTTTGACTTTGACTACTACTTCGGGACGGTCGCCCACCGGTTCTGTGCCCAGGCCGTCGCCGGCTACCCGGTGACCGTCTACGGGAAAGGCGAGCAGCGCAAGCCGTTCATTGGCATCGAGGACGCCGTCGAGGGGCTGGCACGGCTCGCACTCGTCGACCCCGGGGAGCGACCCGAGCAACTCACCGTCTACAACCAGGTCACCCGCGCCATCAGCATCGTCGAACTCGCCGAGACGATCGCCAACGTCGGCGGCGGCCACGGTCTGGACGTGGCCGTCGAGCACTTCGAGAACCCCCGTGACGAGGACGAGACCCACAAGATGGAGATCGCAAACGACCGATATCTGGAGCTGACCGGCGGCCAGACCCAGAGCTTCGAGGCGGGCGTCGAGGACATCTTCGGGACGCTCACACGCTACGCCGACACCATCGAGGCCCACGAGGACCGCTTCCTGCCGGGCGTGCTGGAGGAGCGGACGGAGGAGTAGGATGGACGTCCTCGTCACCGGCGCCTGTGGATATATCGGGAGCCGCCTGCTCGGGTGCCTGCAGGACGCCGCGGATGTCGACCGCGTCGTCGCGCTTGACGACCTCTCATCGGGGTCGCCACAGGCCTTTCTTGACCTCGTGGACGACGACCTGCACTTCCACCGCGGGGACGTCCGGGAGTACGGCGACGTCGAGAGGGCGACCCGCGGGGTCGACCGGGTACTCCACCTCGCGGCCATCACCGGCGCCGCAAGCACCCACGACCGCCGGGAGGAGACCTTCGCGACCAACCTCGAGGGTACCGAGAACGTGCTCCGGGCGGCGGGCAAACTCGACGTCGACCACGTCGTCTTCGCCTCCTCGTGTAACGTCTACGGGCGGGCGGTCAGCAGTGACCTGGACGAGACGGTCGACCCGGACCCGATCAACCCCTACGCCGAGTCGAAACTGCGCGCCGAGAGCCTGCTCGCGGAGTACTGCGACGAGTACGGCATGTCCGGCACCGCCCTCCGGATGAGCACCAACTACGGCTACGCCCCAGGTGTCCGGTTTAACCTCGTGGTCAACCACTTTGTCTTCCGGGCGCTGACCGACCGGCCGCTGACCGTCTACGGCGACGGCTCGAACTGGCGCCCGTTCATCCACGTCGCCGACGCCGCCCGCGCCTACGCCCACGCCGTCCGCAACCCCGAGGACTGGCCACAGCGGGTCTACAACGTCGGCACCAACGAGGGGAACTACCGGGTCTCGGCGGTGGCCGACGTCGTCCGGGAGGTCGTCGGCGACGTGGACATCACCTACCTGGAGGACGAGCACCCCGGCCCCTCCTATCACGTCGATTTCGACCGGCTCGGGGAGACCGGCTTCACCCCCGAGTGGAGCCTGAGGGAGGGTGTGCGGGACCTGGCCGAGCGGTTCGGGAGGGACCGATGACGCGGAAAGCGCGGGGCGTAAGTGCCGCGGCGGCGAGGGCGGGGACATGACAGAGCCAGCCGACGTACGCGTCGCCGTCACCGGCGCGGCCGGCTACATCGGGAGCCGTGTCGTCGCCCAGATCCAGGACACCCACCCGGAGTGGGGGATAACCGCACTGGACAACTTCTATCTCGGCACCGTCCGCCAGGTCGGCGACGTCGACGTCGAGTACGTCGACATCCGCCAGCGTGGGGACCTGACCGAGGCGCTTGCGGGTGCGGATGTCGTGATGCACCTCGCGGCAATAAGCGGCGTCGACGACTGCGAGGACCAGCCCGAGCGCGCCCACGAGGTCAACGTCCAGGCGACAAACGACGTCGCCTACCTCTGCCGGCAGACCGGCGCGGCCATGATCTTCCCGTTCAGTATGGCCGTCCTCGGTGACCCCCAGGAGTTCCCGATCACCGTCGACCACCCCCGTGACCCGATGAACTGGTACGGCCGCACCAAGCTGGTCAGCGAGCGGGCCATCGCGGACTTTGCGGCCGGTGCCTTTCCCGCCCACCTGCTGATGATCTCCAATCTCTACGGCGACCACGAGGTGGGCGGCCAGCGCGTCTCGAAGGGGACGGTGATCAACTTCTTCGTCGACCGCGCGCTCGCGGGCGAGACGCTGACCGTCTACGAGCCGGGCACACAGTCACGCAACTTCATTCACGTCGAGGATGTCGCCCGTGCCTACCTCCGCTCGGCCGAGCGCCTGCTCGACCGGCGTGTGAGCGGGGAGACCGGTGTCGAGCGATACGAGGTCGCCAGCGACGAGGACCCCAGTGTCGAGTCGCTCGCCGGGCTCGTGCGGGAGGTTGCCCTCGAGCACGGCTACGACCCCTCGGTCGAGCTGGTCGAGGAGGCGCTCGGCCGAGCGGAGGTAAGCTCGGGCGACGTCCTCGACGTGAATGAAGTTGCGGGACTGGGTGCCCGGCTCGTAGACGGTCACCGTCTCACCTGCGAGCGCGCGGTCGACGCAGAATTTGATCTCAGTCCACTTCGAGACGCGCTGGCCGCCGACCTCGTGGTCGCCGTAGAGATTGGAGATCATCAGCAGGTGGGCGTGATATGCACCTGCCGCAAAGTCCTCGATGGCCCGCTCTCT
>JAQCNN010000056.1 GCA_028275005.1 Salinirussus sp. | reverse complement strand
AGGACCTGTTCTCGGCGGTGACGGACCCGAAACACCTCCGTGTAAAGAACTTCGTCGTCGATATCGGCCGGGGGATCGGGGTGCTCCACAGCGAGGACGAGGGCCCACCGAAGGAGCGCCTCGTCGGGTCGTGGATGAGCGGGATGCTGCGGGAGCTGGGGTCTCGCGGCCGGAAGAACCCACAGGCGTTCTCCTACGACGGCGTACTCTCACAGGGGAATGGCCTCCTCACCATTGTCGAGGACGCCGCCCAGCACGCCGACCTGCTGCAGAAGCTCCTGAACGTCCCCGACGAGGGCCACGTCAAACTCGACAAAGGGATCGGGATGGACGTCGACACACAGCTGGTGATAATCTCGAACCCGGATCTTGAGGCGACGCTCAACCAACACGCCGACCGGGAGGGACAGGACCCGCTGAAGGCGCTCAAACGCCGGCTCGACAAGTGGGAGTTTCGCTACCTGACGAACCTCTCGCTGGAGGCCGAACTGCTCCGGCGGGAGCTGACAAACGAGATGCCGGTCTGGAAGGCGGACTCGTGGGACGAACTCGAGACGTGGATCCGCGAGCCGCTACGGGTCGACGTCCGTGACGACGACAATGTGGTGACCGAGCGCGAACTCGCTCCGCACGCGGTCGAGGCGGCGGCGCTGTACAGCGTTGTCACCCGGCTGGACGCCGGCGATATCCCGGGCGGCCTGGACCTGGTGGACAAGGCGCTACTGTTCGACCGGGGCTACCTCCAGGAGGGCGACGAGCGCGCCGACATCGACGACTTCGACTTCGGCGACGGGGGGGACGACGGCCACGGCGGGATCCCCGTCACCTTCACCCGGGACGTCATCGCCGACCTCCTCAACAGGGAGTCCGACCGGTTCCACGAGACGCTTGCCGTCGAGCGGGTGATCATGCCCCGGGACGTGTTGAACACGATGGCCGACGACCTGGCGACTGCGCCGGTGTTCTCGAACACGGAGGCCGCGGAGTTCGAGGAGCGGGTGGTCCCGGTCAAAAACTACATCTTCAGCCGTCAGGAGGAGGACGTCTTAGACGCCATGATGCGTGAAAAACGGGTCGACGAGGAGACCGTCGAGGAGTACGTCGAGCAGGTCTACGCGTGGGCCGAGGACGAGCAGATCGAGAACGACCGCGGGGAGTACGTCGACCCCGACCCGCTGAAGATGAAGGTCTTCGAGGTGGAGCATCTCGGACGGTTCTCCGACGAGGACTACGCGGGCAACGAGCCCTCGGAGCCGGTCAGAGGGTTCCGGACGGAGAAGGTGATCACGGCGCTGAACCGTCACGCGTGGTACAACCGCGACGAGGACTTTGCGGTGAGCAACGTCAACCCGAAGGAGATCCCCGTCATCAGGACGGTGCTGGGGAGCCACGACTGGGACGACGTCCGGCGGACGTTCGAGGACTTCGACCCCCGGCAGTGGGACAACCCGCCGTCGGGGACACAGACGGCCGACCTGAAGGAGTCGACACTCCGGAATCTTCAAGAGATGTACGACTACAGCGAGGCCTCCGCGGAGTTGACGAGCAGACACGTTATGAGCCAGGTGAGCTACAAATGGGACTGACAGGTGAGACAGAATGGGACTGAGAGACGACCTCGAGCGGTACCGGGAGGTCGGCGAGAACCGCCGCCAGGACCTGGCGGAGTTCATCCAGTACGGCGACATGGGCGGGAGCCAGCAGGGCTCGGTCCGGATCCCGATCAAGATCGTCGACCTCCCCGAGTTCGAGTACGACCAGCGCGACATGGGCGGGGTCGGCCAGGGTGACGGCGACACCCCTCAGCCCGGCGAGCCGGTCGGCGAACCCGAGGACGGCGACGAGGACGGCGACCCCGGCGAGGAGGGTGGCGAACACGAGTACTACGAGATGGACCCCGAGGAGTTCGCGGAGGAACTCGACGAGGAACTCGGCCTGGACCTGGACCCCAAGGGAAAGCAGGTCATCGAGGAGAAGGAGGGTGACTTTACCGACATCACCCGGACCGGCCCCACCTCCACGCTCGACTTCGAGCGGCTGTTCAAGCAGGGGCTCAAGCGCAAGCTCGCGATGGACTTCGACCGCGAGTACGTCCGTGAGGCGCTGAAGATCGACGGCTGGGGCCCCGAGACGGTCTTCGAGTGGGCGCGAACCGACGAGAATCTCCCGGTCTCCCGGCCCTGGGTCGAGGAGGCCTACGCCGAGATCCCCGACGGGGAGAGGACGGCCTGGGAGAGTCTCGAGGAGATGGAGGAGAGTACCGACCGGGTCGACACGGCCCAGCGGATCCGCCGAGAGGGGGTCGACCAGATCCCCTTCCGCCGGGAGGACGAGCGGTTCCGGTACCCCGAGGTCGTCGAGGAGCGGGAGAAGAACGTGGTCGTGGTCAACATCCGTGACGTCTCCGGGTCGATGCGCCAGAAGAAACGCGAACTGGTCGAGCGGACGTTCACACCGCTTGACTGGTACCTGCAGGGCAAATACGACAACGCGGAGTTCGTCTACATCGCCCACGACGCCGAGGCCTGGCAGGTCGAACGCGAGGACTTCTTCGGCATCCGCTCGGGCGGTGGCACCCGGATCTCCAGTGCCTACGACCTCGCGGCCGAGGTACTCGAGGAGGAGTACCCCTGGAGTGAGTGGAACCGGTATGTCTTTGCCGCGGGGGACTCGGAGAACTCCTCGAACGACACCGAGGACCAGGTGATCCCGATGATGGAGGAGATCCCCGCGAATCTCCACGCCTACGTGGAGACCCAGCCAAGCGGGAACGCGATCAACGCGACCCACGCCGAGGAGGTCGAGCGACACTTCCGGAACTCGGGTAATGTCGCGGTGGCCTACGTCTCCGGCCCGGAGGACGTGACCACGGCGATCTACGATATCCTCAGCACCGAGGAGGAGGCAGACCAATGAGAGACCGACAATCGGACATCGAGATGCAACGCGAGGCCGAACGCCTAGAGGAGGCCACCGACGAGGCGGCCAACCTGGCCGGCAAACTCGGCTTGGACCAGTTCCCGGTGAACTACTGGGTCGTCGACTACGACGACATGAACGAACTCATCGCCTACGGTGGGTTCCAGACGCGGTATCCACACTGGCGGTGGGGGATGCAGTACGACCGCCAGCAAAAGCAGGGACAGTTCCTCGGCGGGAAGGCTTTCGAGATCGTCAACAACGACAATCCGGCACACGCCTTCCTGCAGGTGTCGAACTCGCTGGCCGACCAGAAGGCGGTCATCACACACGTCGAGGCCCACTCGGATTTCTTCGCGAACAACCAGTGGTTCGGGCTCTTCGCGGAGAACCCCGACGCCACCGCGATGCTCGCGCGTCACGCCGACACGATCCGGGAGTATATGCAGGACCCGGAGATCGAGCGCGCGGCCGTCGAGAAGTGGATCGACCACATCCTCTGTCTCGAGGACAACATCGACCAGCACCAGCCCTACGAGCCCGTCGACGCCCACCAGGAGGTCTCGGAGTTCGACCCCGAGGATATCGACGACCAGTTGGCGGACCTGAGTGTCTCCGAGGAGGTCCGCCAGCAGGTCTTCGACGACGAGTGGCTCGAGTCCCAGGCCGACGACGACGAGGTGGCCAGCTTCCCGGCCGAGCCGGAGCCGGACATTCTGGCCTTCCTCCGGAAACACGGCCGCCAGTACGACGACGAGGCCGGCAAGGCCGTCGAGATGGAGGAGTGGCAGCGGGAGATCCTCGAGGTGCTCCGGGCGGAGGCGTACTACTTCGCCCCCCAGAAGATGACGAAGGTGATGAACGAGGGGTGGGCCAGCTACTGGGAGTCGCTGATGATGGCCGACGAGAACTTCGCGAGCGCCGACGAGTTCCTCACCTACGCCGACCACATGAGCCAGGTGCTCGGCTCGCCGGGGCTGAACCCCTACAAACTGGGGTTGGAGCTGTGGCAGTACGTCGAGAACACCACCAACCGCCGCCACGTCGTCGAGCACCTGCTCCGCGTAGACGGGATTACCTGGCGCAACTTCCACGACACCGTCGACTTCGACTTGGTGCAGGAGGTGCTTGAGCCAGCCGACCTCGTCGCGGCGCCAACCGAACAGGAGCTCTCGACGGTCGACCCGGAGGACCCACGGGTCGACGCCGACGCCCTCGCCGCCGCGCAGGCGGGTGAGCTGGACCTCGAGACCTATCCGTGGAAGCTCCTGAGCTACGAGGGGCTGGCGGAGCGACACTACTCGCTGACGAAAGCCCAGAGCCGTGGCTTCCTCTCGCGGGTCGGCCAGGAGGAACTCGAGCGGGTCTCCCGGTATATGTTCGAGCGCGACCGGTACGACAGCGTCGAGGAGGCGCTGGCGGCGGTCGACTACACCGTCGGCTGGGACCGGATGCGCGAGGTTCGGGAGAGTCACAACGACGTGACCTTCATCGACGAGTTCCTCTCCCAGGAGTTCGTCGACGAACACGACTACTTTACCTACGAGTACATGCACGCCTCCGACGACTACCGCGCGACCTCGACGGACGCCGCGGACGTCAAAAAGAAGATGATGCTGCAGTTCACCAACTTCGGGAAGCCGACTATCGCGGTCGCCGACGGCAACTACGACAACCGAAACGAGCTGCTGCTCGAACACCAGTACAACGGCGTCGCCCTGGATATCGGCCAGGCACAGGACACCCTCGAACGGGTGTTCGAGCTCTGGGGGCGGCCGGTCAACCTACGGACCGTCGTCAAGCGCTACGACGAACACGACGTCGAGGTCGCCCGCCGGCGCGACAGCGAGCCCACCCCGGAGGAGAAGGGCCTCGAGATTCGCTACGACGGGATGGACTTCTCCGAGGAGGAGCTCGACCTCGAGGCCGTCGAGCACCTCGCTGCTACGGACGTCGACTACGACACCAAGCCCGAGGAGTGGCTGGCGTAGCCGGCGGCCGACCCCTACACCGGAGTGTGTGGGGGCGTCAGAACCGACTGAGCGGGTCGGGTCGAGCGAGGGAAAACCACGGGGGCGGCCACGGCGGGAAGTCGGCCGGTCGATGGAGAGAGTGGCCGCGGCGACGACCACCGTTGCTGGCTCGCGTCACAGCGCTCGTGTGCACGCGCCGTCTGTGAGCAACGCGTTACGCTGAGTCGACGGCTGCGACGAGGTCCTCGTAATCAGGTTCGTTCGTCGGGTCGTCGGCCACCCAGCTGTACGTCACGGTACCGTCCTCGTCGATGACGAACACGGCCCGGTTGGCGATGCCGTGCAGTCCGAGGTCGGGGAGGTCGAGCGAGAGGTCGTACGCCTCGGTCGCCTCGCTGTCCATGTCGCTGACGAGGTCGAATTCGAGGTCGTACTCGTCCGCGAACGCCTCGAGCGAGAACGATGAATCGGCGCTGATACCGAACAGCGTTCCGCCTGCGTCTTCGATCCGACCGATATGCTCCTGAAGCGCGACCATCTCGTTCGAACAGGGCGGCGTGAACGCGCCCGGGAAGAACGCGAGAACGACCGGCCCGTCGCCCAGGTGCTCGTCGAGTTCGAACGTCTCGTGGTCACTGCCGTTGTACGTCGCGGTAAAGGTCGGTGCGGTGTCGCCCGAGGAAACCATACCCTATTTTGTTCACTGATCGGCAAAACCCTTGTTACACGAGGGAACGGCGACAACCGGTAGTTACAGAACGCAAGGAGAAAGCCCCGCGCTTCAGAGCGGGGAGGATGTCAACCGGTGATGCCTGAGCACAGCCCACGCGTATCGGCGCGAACGCGCTGTCCGAGTCGTGGAGGGGTCGTCTCACGGCGCCGTGACTACGCGAGAAGAACCAGCCCCAGTCCGACGGCGTAGACCCCGAGTTGGATGGCTGCCGCGCGACCGTTGGATAGCTGCCCCGGGAACGCGTCGAGTATCAGCGGGGTCGGGTGGACGAACGCCAGCAGGACGTACAGGCCAGGGACGAGCGTCCCGAACGCGCCGAGGCCCAGAAACAGTAGTGACAGCTCCAGCCCGGCAGCGGTGAAATACACCTGTCCCTCGATACCCTCGCCTTCGAGTATCGCGCCGGTCACGGCAAACCCGACCACGGCGGTGGCAACCCAGACGTGCCAGTATGCGTACTGCGCCAGAGTCCCCGAGAGGAGGCCGGCCATCACAGCCCCGGTGTATCCGAATGCGGCGGTGTTGAGGACAGTCCACGTGAGGATGGACCGGTTGTACCAGACGGACTGGGGTGTCAGTACCAGTGCAACGGCGGCAATCAGAGCGAAGACCACGACCCAGAGCCCGACCGCCATCGTGACGGGGTCGAGCGGGAAACTCGTCGGGTTTCGCCGGATGATAGCCGTCCCGGCCCACCCCAGCAGGAGCAGAACGGCGCCGACTCGCAACAGACCGTGTCGCCCCAGCGGCGGAGAGGAACGGACCGCGCGGAAACGAGTCAGTTCGACTATGGTATCCATCTGTATTCCAGATGATTGATACTGTGGGTTTCGACCGATGACTGTCGCTATTAACGGAGATAGAACCGTGTCACATCCGGCAGGGCTGAACCCTCGGACGGGGCCCACAGGGGGGTACGCCGACCAGCGACTACCGTGGTCAGTTCCCGGTGGCACAACTCAGGACCGACCAACTCGTCGGTGAGTCCGTCCCGGGCCGGACAGTGTGGTGGGCGTTGGCATCGTACTCTCTGGTTCATACTGCTGGCTGTAACTGTTTGAAGATATCCGCGACCCAGGGGTCGCGAAATTCGTTACAGACGTACAGCCGGCAGTATCAGGAGGGTTGCTGCCGCGAGCGGCCACCCGGTCTCGGAGACACTGCAGACTGTCCCCGGTTCGGTTTCCCAGCGGCCAGACAGGTGTCACCGCACACGACGGGTGCCCGACTGGGCGCAGGTCGGTCGGTCTCCCGAGCGTTCCGGTCGGTGCCCGTGCCCGGTACTTCGGCTAATCGATGCTCGTACGCGCTCACACCAGGTTTTTGCACTGGCGTCCGTTGCAGGCGGTATGGAACCGGAGTCGTTCTTTCACGTTGCGCTCAAGACCGACGACCTCGAGGCGAGTGAGTCGTTCTACCGGGACTACTTCGGCGGCGAGGTACTCGAGCGCGGCGACGCCGCCGACGGTGCGGGTGCAACCGCGGTGAACCACGTCGCGCTCGATGTCGCGGACAAGCTCGTCTATCTGTTCGACGAGGCTCCGTACGAGGCGGCCGGGCTGGTCGAGTCGGTCCCCGCAGGGTTCCTCCACTTCGGTTACGTCGTTTCGGATGTCGAAGCCGCCCGCAGCGAACTGGCCGCTGGCGGCGTCGATTTCGTCATGGAGCCGACGGCCTTTGGCGACCTGAAAATCGCCTTCTGTACCGGTCCAAGCGGCGTTCGCGTCGAACTCATCGAACACCTGTAGCGCGCTCGCCGCGACCGCTCGGTGTCGAATCCGCGGCGGTGACAGAACGCACGAGGAGCGGTACGGTTGACAGGGTCTCACTCCCCCGTTTCCGAAGCGCCACCAGCAGTGGGCCATCCGGCGTTCCGTTCCGACTGCCGACGGGTGAGACCGTTTAGCCCAGCCGTGACCGCACGCTCCGGTCGTAGTAACGCACATCTTTTCGAGGCCACTGGGTCCGGGCATGACCGAGTTCACCGTCAGCACCGACAGTCGCCTGAGCGTCGTCAGCGTGACCGACCGCGTCGCCTCATCGCTCCCTGCGGACGCGTCGGGGACGGCGACGGTCCACGTCGACCACACCACCGCCGCGGTCACCGTCAACGAGGCCGAGCCACAGCTACTCGGTGACTTCGAGACTGCCCTCTCCGGGCTGGTCTCCGACGACGGGTGGGACCACGACACGCTGGACGGCAACGCCGACGCACACGTCCGTGCGATGCTCGTCGGCCCGAGTGTCACGGTCCCGGTGCGTGGCGGGCAACCGGACCTGGGGACCTGGCAGTCGGTCCTGCTGGTGGAGTGTGACGGGCCCCGGACGCGGACGGTTCGGGTGCTCACCGGCTGACCCCGGTGACGGTGTTTCGCCAGGCCGGCCTCACTCCACGGCGACTCCCTCGGCGTAGAGGCGCTCGACTTTCTCCTCGTAGGCGTCGGTGATCCGCCGGCGTTTTTTCTTCATCGACGGGGTGAGCAGCCCGTTCTCCGCGGTCCACTCCTCGGTGACGAGTTCGAACCGCTCGACGGACTCGTGGGGTGACAGGTCGGCGTTCACCTCGAGGAGGGCCTCCCGGACCCACTCACGGGCGCGGTCGTTCGCACAGACCGCCGCACTGTCCGCCGGGAGCGAGACCCCCTGCTCTGTCGCCCACCCGCGGAGCCGCGTGACGTTGGGGACGACGAGGGCCGCCACGTACTTCCGGCCGTCACCGACGAGCATAATCTGGGTGATACGCTCGCTGGTGGCAAAGCGGTCCTCGATGGGGCCGGGGGCGACGTTTTTGCCAGTCGAGAGGACGAGCAGCTGTTTGAGTCGCTCCCGGAAGGTCAGGTAGCCGTCGGGTGACTCGGCGACGATATCGCCGGTGCGAAACCAGCCATCGTCGAAGGCCTGCTCGGTGGCGTCGGGTTGCTCCCAGTAGCCCTCGGTGACGCTGTCACCGCGCACGAGCAGTTCCCCGACCTTGCCGGAGGCCGCAAACTCCGCCTGTGGGACCACGGACTCGTCGACCCGCGTCTCGACGCCGACAACCGGGGGGCCGAGCGTCCCCGGGCGGATGTCCTCTAGCGGGTTCGTCGAGACGACCGGCGAGGTCTCGGTGAGGCCGTACCCCTCGACGACGGTCACGCCCATGCCGAGAAACAGGCGGCTGAGTTCGGGGCTGAGGCTCCCGCCACCGGAGACGAGAAATTCGATGTTCCCGCCGAGGCGTTCGCGGACGGTGCTGTAGACCAGACGGTCGGCGACCCCGTGTTGCAGACGCAACAGCGGGCCGGGTGACTCGGCGTCGGCGTACCGGCGGGCGACGCCGGCGGCCCACTCGAACACCGACGCTCTCGTGTCGGACTCGCCCGCCTGCTCGCGGATCCCCTCGTAGATGCGCTCGTAGACCCGGGGGACGCTACCCGCGGTCGTCGGCGCCAGCTTCGGGAAGTCCTCGGTGAGGGTATCGGGGCTCTCGGCGTAGCCCACGCTCGCACCGACCGAAAAGAGCGCGAAGTGCCCGGAGAGGCGCTCGAAGACGTGTGCGAGCGGGAGAAACGAGACCGCCCGGGTCTCCTCGTCGAGCGTGGGCGTGCCGGGCTCCTTGTCCGGTCGAGGGCAGAACCGCCGGTGGACCTGACGGACGTTCGTCCGAAAGTTGTGGTGGGAGAGTTTCACCCCCTTCGGGTCGCCGGTCGTCCCCGAGGTGTAGACGAGGCTCGCGAGGTCCGCGGCGTCGCGGTCATCGAGCCAGGCCTGGTAGGCCTCCGGGTCGTAGGCCCTCACCCCTCGTTCGTGGATGTCACCGAGCGTGTAGATGTCCGCACGGTCGTACTCGCGCGTGGGCTCGTCGAGGAGGACGATACCCTCCAGGTCGAGGTCGAGGTCATCTTCGACCCCGAGGAGGGTCTCGAGGAGAGCCTCACTCCCGACGACCACCGCCCTCGCGCCCGGGTCCTGGAGAAGGTAGTGCAACTGTGCGGGGGAGGATTCGGTGTAGACGGTGGTGACGACACAGCCGGCCGCAAGCGTCGCAAAGTCGACCTGTGCCCACTCCATGCGTGTGTCGGCGTAGATTGCCACCCGGTCACCGGCCCCGAGCCCGAGTTCCCGCAGGCCGGCCGCGAGCCTCCGGACGATATCCCGCATCTCGCCGTAGGTGAGTGTCGCGAACTCGCCGGGCTCGGCCGCCGGAACGACCCCCGTCGCCACGAGTGAGCGGTCGTAGACACCGCCCTTGTACTGCTGGGCTGGCCGGTCGACGTGACGCGCCGCGCTGTCCTCGAACAGCTCGGGAACCGTACACCGGTCGGGGAGCCGGTCACGATACTCCCGCTCAGCCCGGAGCCAGGCTGGCGACTCTCGTGTCATGCCATCACACGACGCGGCCGGCGTATAAAAGCCACCCGTAGGGACCGGCGTCTCTCGGCCGCCGGTGAGGGC
Source organism: Salinirussus sp. (assembly GCA_028275005.1). GTDB lineage: Archaea > Halobacteriota > Halobacteria > Halobacteriales > Haloarculaceae > Salinirussus. The sequence goes on along the minus strand of JAQCNN010000056.1, from coordinate 3,542 downwards.
TCCGGTGTCGGCCGGGCGGCGCTACCGAAAGCACATTTACCGGCCGGGGCTCTACACGGAGCATGACCGGAGACACCGCCGCGGGCTGGTTCCAGGACGTGGACCCGGGGGATACGGAGGGTGCCAGGGCGGCCATCGAGGACGGGAGTGCCGACGGGCCGGCGGACTGGCCCGGTCTGGCTGTCGAGGCCGACTTCGCGGCCGACGAGGACGACTACTACAGTCGGCTTCGTGCGGCGACGCTTCGGGCGGCCACAGCGGCCAGCCGTGAGCGCGAGCGGGCGGACGACAACCAACTCACCCACAGTCTCCGTGCGATGGACGACGCCCGCCGGACGGCGAACGAACTCGCCGAGCGTGTCGCGGAGTGGGCTGGCAGCCTCGGCTGGCCGGAGGACGCGGCCGCCGTTGCCGACCGCGAGCCCGGAGAGCCCGGCGAGCGACGGCTGGTGGCCCTCGCAACACGCGTTCGGTCCCTGGAGGAGGAGGCAGCAGCCCTCCGCGGACACGTCGAGCGAACCGCACCGTCGGTGGCCCCGAACCTGTCGGCGCTCGCGGGGCCCATCCTCGCCGCGCGACTCGTCTCACTCGCGGGTGGGTTAGAGGCGCTGGCGAGGAAGCCAAGCGGCACACTCCAGGTCCTGGGGGCGGAGGACGCGCTGTTTGCCCACCTCCAGGGTGGGGCCCCATCGCCGAAACACGGCGTCATCTACACCCACGAGTACGTCCGCGGCACGGACCCCGCGGAGCGTGGGTCGGCCGCCAGGGCGCTTGCGGGCAAGCTGACTATCGCGGCTCGAGTCGACCACTACAGCGGCGACCGACGGGCAACCCTCGACCGCGAACTGGACGAGCGTATCGAGCGTATCCGCACCCGGGGGGACGGATGAATCTGCCCGAAGGGGTTCAGTACCGGACGATCGGCGGCGACCGAACGCTGGCCACCCGCGGGCCACAGGTCTCCGACGAGTCGACAGACGAGGGGTGGCGGGCCTGGGACCCGGGTCGTTCGAAGCTCGGTGCGATGCTCGATGCGGGGATGGAGACGGGGCTCACCGGCGGGGAGACAGTGCTGTACCTGGGGGCAGCGGCCGGGACGACACCGAGTCACGTCGCCGACTTCGCCGGGCCGACCTACGCCGTCGAGTTCGCCCCGCGGCCGGTCAGGGACCTCGTTGCCGTTGCCCGCGACCGTGACCGGCTGTTCCCGCTGTTGAAGGACGCACGCCGCCCCGAGACCTACGCACACACCGTGGAGCCGGTCGACACCATCGTCCAGGATGTCGCTACCCGGGGGCAGGCGGCAGTCGCACTCGAGAACCGGCAGTTCCTCCGGGAGGACGGCCGCCTGCTGCTCGCGGTGAAGGCCCGTAGCGAGGACGTCACCCGCGAGCCGGAGGCGGTCTTCGAGGCCGCCACCGCAGAGCTCGAGGAGGGGTACGAGCTGCTGGACCGCCGGCGACTCGACCCGCGACACGAGGACCACCTGGCTGTGGTGGCTCGGCCGCGGTAGATTTTAACCGCCGGATTTATTAATTAGATGCGTCTAAATCTGTCTGAATGACTGACGCCGTCGGAGGGGTCTGACGTGGCGGGGCCCGGCTTTGCCGAAGTGTTCGTCGTGGCGGCTACGGCACAGTTGGCGGTGCTTCCAGGTGAGAAGGTCCAGTTCATCATCTCCGGGCTGTCGACGCGGTACAACCCACTTATCGTGGTCGCGGCCGCGGGGAGTGCGTTTGCCGGCTGGACCGCCCTGGAGATCGGTCTCGGACAGGCACTCCAGGGTGCGTTACCGCCGTTGGCCCTGGATATCATCGCCGCCGGCTTCTTCCTGCTCTTTGGCCTGCTGTTGCTCCGCTCGGCGCCGGCGCGGGACTCGAACCCCAGGGCGACCGAGACCGACGGCGGCTTTGGCTCGGTCGAACAGGAGCTGTCGGTGCTCGGGTTCGACCTGCCCGAACGGGTTGCGACCTTCGTCGGGATCTTCGCGATGATGGCCGTCGGCGAGTTTGGCGACAAGACACAGCTGGTCACGATTTCGCTCGCGACCCAGTACAGCGCCGGAGCGGCCATCTGGGCCGGCGAGATGGCGGCGATCATCCCCGTGAGCCTGGCTAACGCGCTGTTTTTCTACCGGTTCTCCCACCGGTTTAATCTGCGCAAGGCACACTTCATCGGGGCCGGTATCTTCCTGTTTTTTGCCGCCGACACCGTCCTCAGCATCACGACGGGCTACTCCGTGTGGGAGGCGGCAATCGGTGCGGTCTCCTCCCTGTTGTTCGCGCTCGTCTGACCCTGTCGTCCGAGGGGTTTTGTATGATGGCCGGACCACCCCCGACGTGACCTGACGAGCAACGGCGACGCGTTCCGCGGTCGCGCGACACAGCGCGTCGCCGTCATCCGGTGTCGCCTGTTCGCCCCACTTTTACTCCACGCGTGCCTGTACTATCACTGTGGCCGACTCCGAGACTGACACCCTCGCGGACACCGACCTGGAACCGGCCCGGGAGGCCCTGCTGTCGTGGTACCGTGTGGACCACCGCTCGTTCCCGTGGCGGGAGACCACCGACCCCTACGAGATACTGGTCTCCGAGGTTATGAGCCAGCAGACACAGCTCTCCCGGGTCGTTACGGCCTGGACGGCGTTTCTCGAGCAGTGGCCTACCGTCGCGGACCTGGCCGACGACAGCCGGGCCGAGGTGGTCGGGTTCTGGACCGACCACAGCCTGGGGTACAACAACCGGGCAAAGTACCTCCACGAGGCCGCCTGCCAGGTCGTCACGGAGTTTGACGGACAGTTCCCGAGTGACCCCGAGACCCTCCAGGAGCTGATGGGTGTTGGCCCGTACACCGCAAACGCGGTCGCCTCGTTCGCCTTCAACAACGGGAACGCGGTCGTGGACACGAACGTCAAGCGTGTCCTGTACCGCGCATTTGCGGAAATCCATAATGCGGACGATCCGGACTACGAAACCGTTGCGAACGCCCTCATGCCGCCCGGAGAGTCCCGAATCTGGAACAACGCAATCATGGAACTCGGCGGTGTCGCCTGCGGGAAGAAACCACGGTGTGACGAGGCCAGTTGCCCGTGGCGCGAGTGGTGTCATGCGTACCAGACGGGTGACTTCACCGCGCCAGACGTACCCACACAACCCAGCTTCGAAGGTAGTCGTCGGCAGTTCCGCGGACGGATTGTTCGACTCCTCGGCGAACACGACGAGATGGACCTAGACACCCTCGGACATCGAATACGAGTCGATTACACGCCCGACGGTGAGCACGGGCAAGAGTGGCTGCGAGGTCTCCTTTCGGACCTTTCTGACGACGGTCTCGTCCAAGTTGAGGAAGAGGGCGATCAGATAACTGCTCGCCTCCAGTAGTCTGATTCAGGCCCGCTGAACGACTCACATACGAGAGGGGGCAATTTTATTTCACACTCTATTTTGAGCGTCTATCGAGGCGACTTTCGTCAAACTAATCTCAACGAATGAAAGAGCCTGCCGACACGTAAGTCGCAGGCACTCTCACGGCTCGCAAGCGAG
>JAQCNN010000054.1 GCA_028275005.1 Salinirussus sp. | reverse complement strand
CCCCCCGAGACGACGACCGAGACGAACGAAGCCCGCCGAAGCAGGGTTGCCAGCCCGGCGAGGACTGCGGTGTCCAGGACGGCGCTCGAACCGAGAAAGACCAGCACAGACACCACGAGGACCGCAGCCGCGAGTCGGTCCGCCTCGCTGACCATACAGACCTTTGTCGGCGCCTGTACAAAAGACCGCTGACGCCGACCGCCGGCTGTAGCGGCCCGACACTCCGAGGGGTCGCTGCTACACCGACGACACGACAGCAAATAAGTGGTTGCACGCGAGAGGTGTGTTCAATGAGTTCAGAACACGACGAGCGTGGTGGGTCACTCGAGGATATCCGCGTCGACGACGTCGAGATCGAAAGCCCGCTGCAGTACAATCTCGGACAGCTCAAGCGCCGGTGGAAGTCCTTTCTCATGATACTCTCGATGGCGCTGACGTCGTACGCCGTCTTCTGGGTGGAGAATGCGGTCACCCTCGACGTCCTCATCTTCGCCGTCCTGGCCGTTGGCTCCCTGCTGTACACGGCGGTGATGGTGCGGGCGGACCTTGAGTTCGAGTGAGCCCGGCGACCGGGCCGCCGAGGCCGGAACTGGCCCGGAGACCCCCGGGACCGACATCCAGTAGAGTACGAACGGAGGACGGGACAGAGACACTGTGATCGACAGTATCCTCGACCGGTTCCAGCCGACGAGAAAGCGGCCGACACCGGCCATGGAGACCGTCGACGACCGCGGGCTCCTCGGGCAGCGCGGCGCCGCGGCGGCGATCGACCTCGTGATCTGCTATTTTCTCATCGAGACGCCGGTGCTGTACGTCGTCGACTTCCTCTTTCGCGCCCGGGTCAACCAGCTTGGCGGGGTGGTCTTTGTCTCCCTGCTCTTTCTGGTCCCCCTCTATATGACCTACTCCTTTGGCTTCGAGTGGCGGTACGGCCGAACACCCGGGAAGGTCAACCGCGGGCTGGTCGTCGTCATGGAGGACGGGAGTCACTGCACCGGCCGGGCCAGCGCCGTGCGCAACATCCTCCGGTACGTCGACGTGTTGCCGGTCGTGGTGCCCTACGGCGTGGGGGTCGGGGCCGCGGTCGTGACCGACGGCCAGCGGGCCGGGGACCTCGCTGCCGACACCGTCGTCGTCCGGACCCACGTCGAGGGTGTGGGGGACCAGGCCGTCCGGGCCGACCTCGAGACCGACGCCGCGGCGAGGCGTGACAGCCAGGGCAACTGACCGGCGGTCGCTCAGCGGGCTCTCCAGGGAGCGTGTCACGAACAGAACACGGCAGAGCGGGGCCTCAGGCGACGCGGTCGCCGGAGACAGGGTCGAACAGCCGAACGAAGCTCTCGTCGAGCACCAGCCCGTACTCCTGCTCACGGCCCTCGAACGCGGGGTCGGTGACGACGATGATCTCACCAAACTCGGTGTCGAAGAAGCTGTGGGTCTCGTCGCCGAGCGGCTCGTCGAGGATGTGGGTCCCGCGGATCCCGTCGCTCGCGTCGTCGCTGACGCGGATATGCTGGGGGCGGATCCCCACACGGACGTCGTGTTCGCCGTCGCCGTAGCCGTTGAGGTCGGCGGAACTCATCGAGAGGTCGAACTCCATGTCCGAGATGGTCAGCGACGTCGAGCCGTTCTGTGCGGCCAGGCGGCCGTCGAAGAACTGTGTCGAGGGCTGGCCGATAAAGCTACTGACGAACTCGGAGTCTGGCTCCTCGTAGACGACCTTCGGCGGGTCCACCTGTTCGAGGTTGCCGTCGTTGATGATCGCCACGCGGTCGGACATCGTCATCGCCTCCTCCTGGTCGTGGGTGACGTACAGCGTCGGACAGCCGATCTCGTCGGTCACCTGCTCGATGACCGGCCGGAGTTCGGCTTTGAGCTTGGCGTCTAAGTCCGACATCGGCTCGTCGAACAGGAACACCTCGGGGTCTCGTACCAGTGACCGCCCCAGCGCGACACGCTGTTGCTGGCCCCCGGAGAGCTCCGCGGGGCTCTTGTCGAGTTGGTCGCTGATCTGTAGCAGCTTTGCCGCCTCCTCGACACGGGCGTACCGCTCCTGGCGGGCGAACCCGCGGATCTTCAGCCCGTAGGCCATGTTGTCCCGCACGCTCATGTGCGGGTACAGCGCGATGTCCTGAAAGAGCAGGGCGATATCCCGCTCCTGGACCGGCAGGTCGGTCACCTCGCGGTCACCGAAGGTGATCGTTCCGCTGGTGGGCTTGTTGAGACCGGCGACACACCGGAGTGTGGTGGTCTTCCCACAGCCCGACGGGCCAACGAGCGTCACGAACTCGTTGTCGTCGATCGTGAGGTCGATGCCGTCGACCGCCACAATCTCGTCGTCACCGTCCTGGTAGATCTTCGTGAGGTCTCTGATTTTGACGTCTGACATGAGTGAGTTGGTGAGTGTTGGGTCTCGGGAGTTGGTGATTAATGTTCTGGTCTCACAGCGAACGGATCTGAAAGCCCTTCAGCAGGTAGCTCTGCATGAAGTACGCGAAGATCAGCGGCGGGAGCGTCATCGCCATCGAGACAGCCATGACGTCGACCCGTGCGATGTCGTAGCCACGCTGGATGAGCCGGAACACGCCCGGCGCGAACGTCGAGGCCTCGTTGCTGGGCAACAGGATCTGTGCGAAGGTGAAGTCGTTCCAGGCCAGCGCAAAGGCAAACAGCGCGGCGGCGATGATCGCCGGCTGGGTCTGTGGGATGACGATATCCCGAAAGCCCTGCCAGCGCGAGGCGCCCGCGACCCAGGCGCTCTCCTCCATCGCCTCCGGGACGGTCTGGATATACTTCCACATCAGCCACACCGCAAACGGCATCGATATCGCCGTCAGCGCGATGATCAGCCCGAGCCGGGTGTTCAACAGGCCGAGATTCTGCCAGATGAGGTACAGCGGCACCCCGAGGACGATCGGGCTGAACAGGTACCCAAGCAGGAGAAAGCGCGCGAAGTTCTCCTTCTGGGGCATGTTGAACCGCGCCAGGCCGTAGCCCGCGATCAGCGAGACGAGCACCACGAGGATGATCGTCCCGAGCGTGACCACAATCGAGTTGATCACGTACAGCGCAACGTCGGGGTTCGTGAGCACCTCGTAGTTCTCCAGGGTGAACGTCTCGGCGGTGGGGATCCAGGAGACAATACCGCTGTTGGCTCGCTCCCGGGTCGTCAGCGAGGCCTGGAGCATCCAGTAGACCGGGAAGACCCCAACGACGACGAAGATAGCCGCGCTGATCTGTTTCAGACGGGCGAACAGCTTCTTCTCGCCCCGGTAGCTGAGCCCGAAGATGCCGTCGGTGTCGGAAGGTGTGTCGGTACTCATGTCGAGGTCTCCACCTCCTCACTCGGGTTGAACAGGATGAAGTA
>JAQCNN010000026.1 GCA_028275005.1 Salinirussus sp. | reverse complement strand
GCCGACGGGAGTGCCTGGGCGGTGGAGACACTGCTCGACGACGTCTCCCGGCTCCTGTTGACCATCCGGGACATCGAGCGGGTCGGTGACCACGCCGTCAATATCGCCGCCCGGACGCTGTACATGGCCGAAAACGACCGTGACCTGATCTACTGAGGTCTCCGAGACCTGGTTCTACGCCGGTTCGTCGAAGGCGGCCTCGACAGCTCTGTTCAGTGTCGGGTGGGCGTGAATGGTGTCGGCGATATCCTCGACGGTCCCCTCACCCCGGCGCACCCCGACGACCACCTCGTGGACCACGGTGGAGGCCTCGTGGCCAAGCAGGTGACAGCCAAGCACCTCGCCGTCGGGGGCCGCGAGCACCGCCGGCGAGAGGGGGGTGCCGCGTTCGTCGTGGCAGGCGACGAGCGCGGTGAGGACGCAACGAGGGGGTGTCATGCTGTGCCGGCGGTCCCCGAAGCCACCGCCCGAAGCCTAAAGACTCGTGGCGAACGCCCGGCTCACCGGGTTACGCGTGGGTCACCGCCCCGGGAGCGTCGGCGCCCGGTCACGCGCCGGGGACGGCGCCACGGACCGGGTGAAGAGGAGGAGAGCACCGCCCTCCTGGATTCGGGGCCGACGTCGGGCTGACCTATGACTTACGCCAGTGTGAGGGCAAGTTATACGCCTCGGTGACGTCCCCCTAGACGAGGGATCTTTGTGACAGACGACTTCGAACTCAGCGCACCTGAACTGACCCCGGCGGATATACTGACCCTCGAGGACGACCGCTTCACCGAGGAGACCGTCGCGCTCGTGACCGGCGCGGCCTCGGGGATCGGGCAGGCGACGTCGGTCGCCCTGGCGATGAACGGGCTGACGGTCGTCGGTGCCGACGTCGACAGCGAGGGGCTCGACGAGACTGCAACGATGGCCGCCGAGTTCGACGCCCCCGGCCGGGTCGAGGGTGTCGAGACCGACCTCACCAGCGACGACGACGTCGCGGCGGTCGTCGAGGCTGCCGCCGACGAGGGCGAGCTTCGGTACGTCGCCAACATCGCGGGCCTCCAGCATATCGACAGCATCGCCGACTACCCGATGGAGCAGTACGACCTCCTGCTCGACGTGATGCTGCGTGCCCCCTTTCTCACCGCGAAACACGCCATCCCCCATATCAAGGCGACAGACGATGGGGTGGGGGCTATCGCGAATATGTCCTCGATCCACGGCCAGTACGCCACCCGTGACAAGCCCGCCTACATCACCGCCAAACACGGGCTCACGGGGCTGACCCGGTCGATCGCCGCCGAGGGTGAGGGGACGCTGCGCTCGTTTTCGGTGTCGGTCGGCTACGTCCTGACGCCGCTGATGGTCGACCAGATCGAGGATACCGCCGCGGAGCGGGACATCCCCGAGCAGGCGGTTATCGAGGACGTGATGCTCGGCCAGGCCCGCACGAAGGAGATGATGACCCCTGCCGAGGTTGCGAATCTCTTCACCTTTGGGCTGTCCAGTCACGGCAAACACCTCAACGGCGCCGACCTGCTCTGGGACGGCGGCTACACCAACACCTACGAGTGAGCGATGAGTGACACCGCCAACGCGGATGTCGGTGACCCCGACACGGCGACGGACGGGGAGGATGCGACCGCCGAGGCGGCGAGCGTGACTGCCGGCAACCCCGAGCACACAAACGTCGCGGTTGCCTGCCAGGGCGGGGGCAGCCACACCGCCTTCACCGCGGGGGTGCTCCAGACGCTGCTCACGGAGGTCGACTGGTCGACCCACGAGCTCGTCGGCATCAGCGGCACCTCCGGCGGGGCGTTCAACGCGCTTGCGGCCTGGTACGGGCTGGTGACGGAGGGCCCGGAGCGGTCGGTCGAACTGCTCGAGGAGCTGTGGGACGCCCTCTCGGCGAAGCAGGCGGGCGACCGCGCGACAAACTCCCTGGTGACCGCGCTCAACCGACTGGAGAACTCGGGGTTCCCGTTCCCACAGGTCAGCCCTTACGAGGTCCCCGGGGACGAACTCGGGAAAGACCGCATCCGGGAGGCACTCGAGTCGTGTATCGACTTCGATGCGGTCCCGCCGCTGTGTGACCGGGACACACCCGAACTGGTCGTCGGGACCGTCGACGTCAACGGTGGGGTCTTCGAGACGTTCACCAACGAGGCGGTGACCGTCGATGCCGTCCTCGCCTCCGCGGCCGTCCCCGACCTCTTCGAGGCCGTCGAGATGAACGGTCACGGCCACTGGGACGGGCTGTTCTCGCAGAACCCGCCGGTCTACGACCTGATGCACCAGCCCCCCGACCGCAAGCCCGACGAGCTGTGGGTCGTCCAGATCAACCCCCAGGAGGTCGAGGAGGTCCCAACCAGCACCATGGAGATAAACGACCGGCGCAACGAACTCGCGGGTAACATCTCGCTGAACCAGGAGCTGGGGTTCATCGAGCGGGTCAACGACTGGGTCGAGGCGGGCAAACTCCCGGCCGACGAGTTCACCCACACCGAGGTCCGGCGCATCGAGATGGGTCAGCGCTACGACACCGCCACCAAGGTCGACCGCGACCCCGCCTTTATTCAGGAGCTACTCGAGGACGGTCGGCGGGCGGCGAGTGAGTTTCTCGCCGAGCAGTGAACTCCGCCAGCCCTGCCCGCTGACGGCCTCTGCGCCGTCACTGAGCGGCGACAGATCCGCATCACGGAAGGCATAATGGGGCAGAAGCCCTACCCTACGTGTGACCACACACGTTGCAGTCGTGGGCGCGTACGGAAGCGCGGGCGTCGCGGTTGCCCAGCGGCTGGCCGACGCGCCCGACGTCCGACTCACCCTCGTCGACGACGGTGACCCCGGTGGCGGTCTCTGCATCCTCCGGGGGTGTATGCCCTCGAAGGAGGTGCTCTCGGCGGCCGAACACCGCTTTGCCGCGCGCCACGACGACCGGCTCACCGGGTCGCTCCCGGAGGTCGACCTCGAACGGGTCGTCGAGCGCAAGAACGAGCACACCACCGACTTCGCCGCCCACCGTCGAGGGGCGGTCGAGCGGCTTGCCGACCGCGAGAACGTCGTCTTCCACCGCGAGACGGCACAGCTCGTCGACGACCGCCGGCTGGCTGTCGGTGACCGAACTCTCGAACCCGATTACGTCGTCGTCGCCACCGGGTCCACGCTGAACCGCCCCGATATCCCAGGGATCGGGGACGTCGACCTGGCGACCAGTGCGGACGTGCTCGACGCCACCACGCTGCCGGAGTCGGGTGTCGTGATGGGCTTTGGCTACGTCGGGATGGAGATGGTCCCGTACCTCAGTGAGGCCGGCGGGATGGACCTGACTGTCATCGAACACGACAGCCGTCCGCTGGACGAGGCCGACCCCCCCTTCGGGGACGCGCTGCTCGACTACTACCGCGAGCAGTTCGATATCGACGTCCTCACAAACACCGACGAAAAGCGGGTCGAGCCCGACGGCGAGGGTGTCCGGCTGACCGTCGAGCGCGACGGCGTGGAACAGGTCATCGAGGCCGACCAACTGTTCACGTTCACCGGCCGTCGCCCCAACGTCGACGGGCTGGGGCTCGAACAGGCGGGGCTCTCCTCCGGCTCGGACTGGGTTGCGGACACCATGCAGGCCCGCGACGACGAGCGGGTGTTCGTCGCCGGCGACGCCAACGGGAAGGAGCCGATCCTCCACGTCGCAAAGGAACAGGGGACGGTGACCGCCGAGAACATCCTGGCACACCGCGAGGGCGACCAGCTGACCGAGTACGAGAACGTCCAC
>JAQCNN010000023.1 GCA_028275005.1 Salinirussus sp. | reverse complement strand
CCTCCCACCTCCGGTTTGTGGTGTGTCGACACCGGGGAGTGGTGCGTTTGCCCCTGGTCGTCGCCCCAACACCCCTCGCCGCCGCGTGACCGGCCCCCGTCAGATGCCGCGAGCGCCAGTCTTTAGCATCGACGCCACGACCACAGCCTGTCAGCGATGGTCGACCCGGTGTTGAAGTGGGCCGGCGGCAAGCGCCAGCTACTCGACGAGCTGTACGCTCGCTTTCCCGCGGAGTTTGACACCTACCACGAGCCGATGCTCGGTGGCGGGGCACTGTTTTTCGACCTCGAACCGGAGGCGGCCGTGGTCAACGACACGAACCCACGCCTCGCCGGCTTCTACCGACAGGTCCGCGACCGGCCGGCCGACCTGCTCACGGTCCTCGAGGGCTTTGCCGACCCGGGGTCCGACCCCGACCCCGACCGGCCGTTCACCGACACCGACCGCCGCGACAGGGCGGTCACGAACTACTACTACCAGCAGCGCGCGCTGTTCAACCGCCGCCCGAACGACGAGGCCTTCGACGAACTGGAGGAGGCGGCGCTGTTGCTCTATCTCAACCGAACCTGCTACAACGGGCTCTACCGCGAGAACCAGCGTGGGGAGTTCAACGTCCCCGTTGGCCGGTACGCGAACCCGGACTGGGTGCGGAGTGAGGCGGTCCGGGCGACAAGCGAGGTGCTTGCGGGCACCCCGGTCCTCGAGCGCGACGTTGCCTACGTCCGCGAGCGCGCCAACCCGGGGGACCTGGTGTACTTCGACCCGCCGTACGAGCCGATGAGCCCGACCGCAAACTTCACCGAGTACAGCGCCGCGGGCTTTGGCCGGGAGGACCAGCAACGACTCCTCGAACTGGCACAGGAACTCGACGACCGCGGCGTGAGTGTCATCCTGAGCAACAGCGGGGTCACCTTCGAGATGTACGAGGACGCCGGATTCTACGTCGGGACGGAGGGTGCGACGCGGGCGATCAACAGTGACGCCGACAGCCGTGACGAGGTCGACGAGGTTATCGCCACGAACGTCGCGCCCGCGGACCGCGGGGAGCGAGGCCAGCTGAGACTCGACCGGTACTGATACTGCCGGCTGTACGTCTGTAACGAATTTCCCGACCCCGGGGTCGCGGATATCTTCAAACAGTTACAGCCAGCAGTATGAGCCGACCCCGCCGCCGTGTGTCGCCCCTGCCGGGGACTGTCCCGGCAACCCGTGACCCCGTGACCGGACGCCGGGGGCCACCGCCGCAGTGTTGGCCGCTTATCCGTTCCCACCCCGTAACCTGGGTATGAGTGAGACAGAGACGACAGCCGAGGTCACGGTGTACTCGGATTACGTCTGCCCGTTTTGTTACCTCGGACGACAGTCCTTGGCGCAGTACGCCGAGAGCCGCGAGTCGCCACTCAGGGTCGACTGGCACCCGTTCGACCTCCGGGCAGGCAAGCGAGCCGAGGACGGCACCATCGACCACGACGCCGACGACGGCAAAGACGAGGCCTACTACGAGCGGGCGAGAGAGAACGTCCGCCAGCTCCAGGAGGAGTACGACGCCGAGATGGTCGACGAACTCCGGACCGACGTCGACTCGCTTCCCGCCCAGGTCGTCTCCTACCGGGTCAGGGAGACCGAGGCCTACGGAACCTGGCTGGCGTTCGACGAGGCGGTCTTCGACGCCCTCTGGGCCGAGGGGCGGGATATCGGTGACCCCGAGGTGCTCGAGACGGTCGCCGCCACCGCCGATATCGACCCGGCGGTCGTCGAGGGTGCGCTGGCGGACGAGACACTCCGGGAGGAACTCTCCGTGGAGTTCGACCGGGCAAAGCGACAAGGGGTCACGGGTGTGCCGACCTTCGCCTGCGACGGGACGGCTGCCAGAGGGGCGGTCTCCCCCGACCACCTCCGGCGGCTCGTCGAAGGGACCTGACCCTCGGGCCGCTGGTGTGGTTGCCGGCCACTCTCAGGCCGGCGCCACCCGGTAGACACCCCCACCCCCACTTTCGCCGGTCCCGAGGACGTACATCTCCCCCGCCGGACCCCGGTCGACCGAGAGCACCTGCTCGACTGTCACCCCGCCACCGAGCGGGAGCACGCCACTCGCCCAGTCGTCGGCCGGGTCGGCGACAAACAGCCGGCCGTTCGCCCGGTAGTCGGCAAAGACGAACCGCCCGTCCAGGCCCGGCACCGCCGAGCCGCGGTAGACGTTCCCGATGATGACCGAGATACCGGTGACGCCGTCGCTGTCGTGGGGGTACTCGAGCACCGGGTCGCGCAGGCGCTCGCCCCCACGGACGTCCTCGGGTGTGCTGTCGGGACAGTCCTGTGTCCCGAAACAGTGTCGGCCCTCCCGGACGTTCCAGCCGTAGTTCCCGCCGCGCTCGACGCGGTCTATCTCCTCGTAGCGATTCTGCCCGACGTCGCCGGCGTAGAGGGTGTCGCCGTCGACCGACAGCCGCCAGGGGTTGCGAAAGCCCCAGGCGTAGTGCTCGTCCAGCCCCGCCCGACCCACCAGGGGGTTGTCGTCGGGAACGGCGTAGCCACGGTCACCCTCGCGTCCGTCGACGTCGAGCCGGAGGACGCTGCCCAGGAGGTTCTCGGTGACGTCCTGACCGTTGCCACCGGGGACGGCACCGTACCAGTCACCGGCGTGGCCACCGCCCTGGTCGTCAGCGGCGCCGCCGTCACCGACACCGACGTACAGGTAGCCTTCGGGGCCGAAGACAATGCTACCGGCGTTGTGATTGCCCTGTGGCTCCGGGACCTCGAGCACCGTTCGCTCCGAGCCCGGGACGACCGTCCGGCCGTCGGCGGCGACGGTGAACTCCGCGAGGACGAACGTGTGGCTGTTGCCGTTGGCTGTCTCACCTCGGACCGGCGCGGAGTATCGGACGAACAGCCGGCGGTTGTCCGCGAACGCGGGGTGGAGGGCCACCCCCAGGAGCCCCTGCTCAAAGCCCGTGACGACCGTCTCCCGCAGGTCGAGTAGCGGCGTGGCGCGCACCCCGTTGGACTCGTGGACGTGAACGACCCCCTGCTGTTCGGCGATGTAGCGGCGGTCGGCGTCGGGGGCGAAGGCGATATCCAGCGGCGCACGGAGCCCATCGGCGACGGTGTCGAGGCCGACAGCGTCCGGCACGCCGTCGATGGCCGTGCCGACCCCGGTACCGCTGTCACTGCCGGCCCGGCTGCTGCTGTTTCCGCCCTCGGGCGCCCCCTGGCTACAGCCGGCGAGCCCCGCGGCGCCGGCGGCGAGTGTCGCGAGGACCGTTCGACGGCGCATACTACCTGTAGGGGCTGGACCCACAAAAACGCGGGCTCCCCCGCGGCCACAGACCTATGTGCCGGCCGCCCCTGAACACGAGAGTGCACGAGTACGACCTCGAGCGGTACCTGACCGTCCGGCGGGCCTCCGGCGCGACGCTGGGGCCGGACGGGACGCTCGCCTTTCTGATGGACACGACGGGGACCGGCCAGGTGTGGACGCTGACGGAGCCCGGCGGCTGGCCGACCCAGCGGACCTTCTACGACGAGCCGGTCTCCTTTGCCAGCTACTCGCCGACCCGCCCCGAACTCGTCTTCGGGATGGACCAGGGGGGAGACGAGCGAACGCAGCTGTACCGGCTGGGTGACGACGGCAGGGTCGCGGAGCTGACGGGTGTCCCCGACGCGAAACACCGGTGGGGCGGCTGGAGCCACGACGGCGACCGCGTGGCCTTTGCCTCGAACCGCCGCGACGAGTCGGTCTTCGACATCTACGTCCAGGGCCGCGAGGCGGCCGGCGACGACGCCGACCGGGTCTTCGAGGGTGACGGCTGGCTCACCGTCGGCGGCTGGGCGCCCGCGGACGACCGGCTGGTCCTCACTGAGGCCCACTCCAGCTTCGACCAGGACGTCTACGTCCTGGACCTCGGGACCGGCGAGCGGACCCACCTGACGCCCCACGAGGGGGCGGTGCGGTACGGCAGCGTCGAGTGGGGCCCCGACGGCGGGCTCTACACCGTCACCGACGAGGGCAGTGACACGCTGTATCTCGCCCGGCTTGACCCCGCGACCGGCGACCTGGAGCCGGTCCGTGACGACGGCAAGTGGAACATCGACGGCGTGGCCGTCGACGACGAGCACGGCCTGCTGGTCTACTCCCGGAACGTCGACGGCTACACCGAACTGACACTCGCGGACGTCGACGGCACCAGCCTCACCGAGTACCCCCTGCCGGACCTGCCGGGGGACGTCGCCGGCGGGGTGAGCTTCGGCCCTGCGGGTGACCGCCTCGCGCTGTCGGCGTCGGGCCGCGGGCTCAACACGAACGTCTTTGTCGTCCCCGTCACCCCACTCCGCGAGGGTCGAGCGGCGACCGCGCGCCAGTGGACCCACGCAGGCACCGCGGGG
>JAQCNN010000217.1 GCA_028275005.1 Salinirussus sp. | reverse complement strand
GCGGCGGCCGGCGAGTACGAGGGGCTGTCCATCGAGGCGGCAAAGGAGGCGGTCGCCGAGGGGCTGGAGGCCGAGGGCTATCTCGAGGGGTCGGAGCCGACCGAGCAGAACGTCGGGCAGTGCTGGCGGTGTGACACCCCCATCGAGATCCTCTCGAAGGAGCAGTGGTTCGTCGAGGTCGACCAGGCGGAGATCCTGGCCCACGCTCGGGAGGTCGAGTGGATTCCCGAACACATGTACGACCGGCTCGAGGACTGGACCGAGGGGATGAAGTGGGACTGGGTCATCTCCCGTCAGCGGGTCTTTGCCACCCCGATCCCGGCGTGGTTCTGTGAGGACTGTGGGTACACCCACGTCGCCGGCGAGGACGAACTACCCGTCGAGCCGACCGACGAGGCCCCCGCGGTCGACGCGTGCCCCGAGTGTGGGGCGGGCGCGGCTCCGGAGGAGTCGCGGGATGGAGGCGGCGAAGCCGCCGGAACCCACTGGCACGGCGAGACCGACGTGATGGACACGTGGATGGACTCCTCGATCTCCGCGATGTACGTCGGCGGCTGGCCCGACGAGGAGTTTACACCGGTCCAGTTGCGCGAGCAGGGCCACGACATCATCCGGACGTGGGCCTTCTACACGGTCCTCCGGACGGCCGCACTGGAGGAGGCGGTCCCCTGGGAGGAGGCGCTGATCAACGGGATGGTCTTTGGCGAGGACGGCAACAAGATGTCCAAGTCGCGGGGGAACTTCGTCCAGCCCGAGGAGGCCGTCGAGGAGTACTCCGCCGACGCCTTCCGGCAGGCGATGGCGCTTGGCGGCCAGCCCGGCTCCGACATCCAGTTCCAGTGGAAGGAGGTGAAGTCCGCCAGCAGATTCGGGACGAAAGTCTGGAACATTACCCGGTTTGCGGCCCAACACCTGGACGACGAGCGCGAGCCGCCCGCGGACCCGGCCTACCGCGACGTCGACCGGTGGGTGCTCTCGCGGTGTAGGGACGTCGCCGACGCCGTCGAGGCCCACATGGAGGCGTATCGCTTCGACGCCGCCCTCCGGGAGCTACGGGAGTTTGTCTGGCACGACTTGGCCGACGACTATCTCGAACTCATCAAGGGCCGGCTCTACGAGGGGCGACCCGGCGAACGCGACGCCGCCCGACAGGCCCTCTTTACCGCGCTGTCGGCCTCGTTGCGGATGCTCTCGCCGTTCGCGCCGTTTCTGACAGAGGAGGCCTGGCAGGCCCTGCCCGGCACCGAGGGCAGCGTTCACGCCGGGAGTTGGCCGGACCTGGAGTTCGACGACCCCGAGGCCGAGGTTTCGGGGGAACTCATCGCCGACATCGCGTCGACAGTTCGCTCCTGGAAGTCCGACCAGGGGATCGCGCTAAACGCCGAACTCGAGCGGGTCGAGGCGTATCCGGAGGAGACACCCGAGGCCGCGGTCGACACCTACGACCTCGCCGAGGCCGTCAACGGCCCCGTCCACGTCCGCGAGGGCGAGCCAAACATCGAACTCGTCCCCGTCGAGGTCGAGCCCGACCACTCGACAATTGGCCCGGAGTTCCGCGACCAGGCCGGGCAGGTGGTCGCCGCCCTCGAGTCGATGGACCCGACGGAGGTGCGCAAACAGCAGCGCTACGAGGAGGCCGTCGAGGTCGACATGGGCGAGGAGGTTGCCGTCGTCCCGGGCGACGCGGTCACCGTCCACGAGGAACACCGCGCCGAGTCCGGCGAGGAGGTGACCGTGCTCGAAGGCGAGCACGCGACTATCCTGGTCTACGCCTGACGGGCCGGTCGGGCCGCGTGACCGGATTACAGCCCCAAACCGCGCCCGGGGGTCGCCACGCCTATGTAGCCACACGTCATAGTTACCGGTGTGACGACGGTCGCGCCAGACGGCGACACACCCCGGGTCCGCCAGGCCGAGCGCGCCGACCTGCTCGCGGTCCACCGGATCGAAAAGTCCGCGTTCCCACAGCCGTGGCCCTTCGACGCCTTCGAGCGGTATCTCGGTGAGCCCGGCTTCCTGGTCGCCACCCCGCCCGCCGACGACGGTGTCGTCGGCTACGTCGTGGCCGACTCGGTCCCGAACCACGGCCGGCCGCTTGGCCACATAAAGGATATCGCGGTCCGTGAACGCCACCGCGAGTGCGGGGTCGGAACCACGCTCTTAGAGCGGGCGATGGGTGTGCTCCAGGCGGCAGGCGCCTCCTCGGTGAAGCTGGAGGTCCGAGAGGGCAACGACAACGCACGGCGGCTCTACCGCGAGCACGGCTTCGAACACCGTCGGACCATCCCCCGCTACTACAGCGACGGCGAACACGCGCTGGTGCTGGTTCGGTCGCTCTGAAACGCCTTTGTGGCTCGGTCGTCTTTGGCCGGTATGGGCTACGCCTGCCCGGTCTGTGAGGACCCTCAGTCCGACGCGACCCACCTCGCGAACCATCTCGCCTTCACCGCCATGCTCCGGGGTGGTGCGCACGGCGAGTGGCTCGACGACAACGTCCCGGGGTGGGGGGACCTGGACGAGGCGGAACTCGGCGAACGGGTCGCCGGACACGCCGAGGAGACCGAGTTCCCACAGGTCTTCGAGGACACGACCGACCGCGGCTCCGACCACGAGCACACGGGCGAGCACACGACACACACCGAGTCCGGCGACCTCCCTGCCGGGGCCGACGCACTCGGCGGGGAGCACCTCGACGAGGAGGCCCGTGAAGCAGTGGCCGAGGCCCGCGAGATGACCCGGAAGCGGCGTGAGCGCGCCGACACGACCGAGGCCGACGGCGACGGCCACGAGAGCGACGACCCCGAGGCCGACGGTGCCGGGACGGGAGCGGAAACGGAATAGGGCTGCCGGTCAAAGCGGGGCTATGGAGACGGAGGGGCTGTTCGTACCGGAGACGGCCGCCGGGGGCTACGGGCGACACGACTCGCTCGACCCGAGAGCAGAGACAGCTGGCAAGCAGGCCACGGAGGCGACCGCGTGTGGCTCCGAGAAGGTGACTGAGACGCTGTGCCGGCGGCTTCCCGGCCGTGTCCACAGTGAGGTGGCCCGATGCGCCCGATAACGAAGAAGGCCGTCTACACCATCTTCGCGGTGGTGGTCGTGCTCCTCGCACTGGGTGCGCTGCCGGGGCTGCTCAAGAGCGGTGAGCCCTACTATCTGACCGCCGCCGCCGCCCCGGCCGGCAACGTCACCCCGTTCAACGCGAGCGAGGTGACGGGCAACCGCTTCCCGTACACCACGACGGCCATAGAACGGGCGGGCCCCGGTGGGTCGGGTCGCTCTGACCCCTACTGGCGGGGGCCGGTCGGCTTCAAAGGCGCCTTCACCCACTCGCCGTTCGACGAGGAGAACGCACTCAACCGACAGTACGCCGACGCGAGCGCAAACGGGAGCCTGTACGCCCGCCACAACGGGACGGTCTACCGGCTAACGGTCGTCCAGGAGGCCGGGGGATGACGGGTGACCCGAGTGGCCCCGGCGGCCCGGACGACGAGGGGGGGCCAGAGGCGTGGCCCGTCATCGAATCGGTCACGGAGTACGACACGCCCTGGTACACCGGGGGGTACGACCTGGTCGAACAGCCCGACGGCTCGCACAAGCGGTACTACTGGGCCGAACTCCCGTCGGCGGTGGTGGTGCTCGCGGTCGCCGACGGACAGGTGGTCCTCGTCGAGCAGTACCGCCCGACGGTCCAGGAGCGACACCTCGAACTGCCGGCCGGGGTCGTCGAGGACGGCGAGTCCTACACGACGGCCGGCGCGCGGGAGCTCCGCGAGGAGACCGGCTTCGACGCCGCCGGCGTCTCACTGCTAGAGGAGTTTTGGGTCGCGACGGGGGTGATGCGCCACCGGCGGGGGATCGTCTTCGCCGAGGGGCTCGAACCTGTCGGGACCGACCGCGGCGACAGCGAGTTCCTCTCGGTGCGGACGGTCCCCGTCGACGACGCGCTGACTGTGGCCCGGCGCCAGCCCGCCCACGACGCCACCATCGAGGCCGTCCTGCTGGCCCGCGAGGAAGGGCTGCTGTAGCGAGGGCGGGCAACAGACCACCTTCCCGGGCGCCGACCCGCCGTGACAGGCGTGGAAGCGTCAGGGCTTTGCACCACGCACACACACGGGCTGGCATGGACGGAGAACTCACGGCACGGGACCTGGAGGACCTGCTGGTCGAGTCGGACCCACTGGTCGTCGACGTCCGCGACGGGCAGTCCTACCGGGCCCGACACATCCCCGACAGCGAGCACGTCCCCTTCACGGAGATCCCGAAGGCGAGTGACCGGATCGCCCGGGCGGACCACGTGGTCACGGTCTGCTACGAGGGGGTTGCGAGTGCAAAAGCCGCCCGTCTCATCGCCTCACACAAGGATTTCGACGGGGTCGTCGAGAACCTCGCCGGCGGGATGGACGCCTGGGAGGGGCCCGTCGACAGCGATGGGGGCGCGACTGACGACACCTCGGACCCACCGTTCTGAACGGGGCCAGCCGGGGACAGGGGTACGGAAACGGTGGCTCGGCGTCAGGTCTCATCACAAGGGGCTGAGCGGGGGTAACGTCTCGTCATCGCCACCACCCGTCCTGGTCCGCGGACGGACAAAAGGGCCGGGGTCAGTGCCGGCTCAGGTGCCGTGTTGCCAGGAGCTCATGTACTCGCGTTGCTCGTCGCTCAGCGAGTCATAGCCGACACCCTCAGCTTCCAGCTTGATATCGGCCACCTCACGGTCGACCGCGTCTGGGACGTCGTGGACGCCGGGCTCGTAGTCGCCCTCGAGCAGCTCCTCCACACAGAGCGCCTGTACGCCGAAGCTCTGGTCCATCACCTCGACAGGGTGGCCCAACGCGACCGGCGCCGCAAGGTTGACGAGCCGCCCCTCCGCGAGGACGTTCAGCTGGCGGCCGTCGGCGAGCTCGTAGGCCTGGACCCCATCGCGCACCTCGTAGCTGTCGGCCGCCAGGTCCCCGAGCCCCTCGACGTCGATCTCTACGTCGAAGTGGCCGGCGTTGGCCAGGATTGCGCCGTCCTGCATCGCCTCGAAGTGTTCCTCGACGATGACGTCACGGTTGCCTGTCGTCGTGACGAAGACGTCGCCCTCGCGGGCGGCCTCGGCCATCGGCAACACCTCGTAACCCTCCATGTGTGCCTCCAGGGCCCGCCGTGGGTCGACCTCGGTCACGACGACGTTCGCGTTCTGACCGCTGGCCTTCTTTGCGACACCCTTTCCGCAGTAGCCGTAGCCGGCGACAACGACAGTTTTGCCGGCCCACGAGAGGTTGGTCGTCATCGCGATAGTGGCCAGCGCGGACTCGCCGGTGCCGTGGACGTTGTCGAACAGTCGCTTTGTCGGCGTGTCGTTGACCGCAAACATCGGGTACTCGAGGGCGCCGTCGTCGTCCATCGCACGCAGTCGGTGAACACCGGTCGTCGTCTCCTCACAGCCCCCGATAACCGTCTCGAGCAGCTCGGGGTGGTCCTCGTGGATCGCAAAGACCATGTCACCGCCGTCGTCGACAGTGATGGTGGGTTCGTGGTCGATGACAGCCTCGATGGCCGCGTAGTAAGCCTCGTCGTCGACGCCACGCTCGGCGTAGGAGGTGACACCGTCGACGGCGTTCAGTGCCGCGCTCACGTCGTCGTGTGTCGAGAGTGGGTTACAGCCGGCAATGGCCACCTCGGCGCCGCCGGCGGCGATCACCTCGACAAGCGCGGCCGTCTTTGCCTCGACGTGCATCGCCATCCCGACCCGCTCGCCGGCGAGCGGTTGCTCGGCCTCGAAGCGTTCACGAACCGTCGAGAGGATCGGCATGTGTTGGTGGACCCACTCGATCTTCCGGCGCCCCTCTGTCCGGGCGGCGTCGGGGTCATCCAGTCGCTCACTGATGGAAACAGCCATACAACAGTAGTGGGTCGGGCCCGGCAAAACCCTACCGAAGCCGGCACGGTCAGCCGAGCCGGCGACCCGAGCGGCGGCGTGTTCAGGTCAGCTGTCCCCACGGTCCGGCGGCCCGGCATCGTCCGGCGGGCCGTCCTCGCCGTCCGCATCGGTCTCCTCCGTCTCCGCCTCCTCGGTATCCGTCTCGCTGTCATCGCTCTCGTCGTCCTCGTCCTCCTCGTCGGCGTCGTCACCACGGTCCTCTGGCGGGCCGGCGTGCGCCGGCGGGCCACGGTCGTCGGTCTCGTTGTCCCCGGTCCCGTTGACCTCCGCACCGTCACCACGGTCCTCTGGCGGGCCGGCGTGTGCCGGCGGGCCACGGTCGTCGGTCTCGTTGTCCTCGGTCTCGTTGTCGTCGTCACCGTCGAGGACGAAGGCCGGCGGGCCGGCGTGGTCGGGCGCGTTGCCGGGGTTCTCCGCGGTCACGAACGCCGCGACGTAGGGGCCGATCCGCGTCACGTTCTGGTCGTTGTGCAGCGCGAGGATGTACGCCGAGACGCGCTTGCCGAAGCTGTCGGTCCCGTTGTCGTCAGTCTCGTTTTCCTCGACTGCGACCAGCCCGGCGGTGGTGGTCGCCGTCTCGTTGTCCGCCTCGGCCGTCACGTCGACACTGAGATTCTCGGCAGGAGCCGGCAACTCGACCTCCCCGTCGTCGCCGGTAGCGTACTCCCCCGTTCCCGCGTAGGTGTCGTTGTCGACGGGTTCGACGAGCACCGAGGCGTTGGCCACGCCGGTGTCGTTCCGTGTCACCGACACCGCCACCTCGTCGTCGTCCTGTGTCACACCGACCGAGAGGGTTGTGCCGTTCCCGGTCGAGTCGGCTGCCGCCACGGCCCCGGTCAGGGGTGCCCCGACCATCGCCAGGACCATCGCAACCGCGAACAGTGCCTGTCGTGTCATACCTGTGTCTGTGCCGAGCGTCCCGATAAACCCGTACTGTGGTTCAGGCCGTTCAACCCTGGTGTCGGCCGGACTGAGACCCGCTCGAATATCGTTACACGGTTTAGGCTGCTCGCTGATGGTTTAATTACCAGTTATCGTCCAGGTAATCAATAGCCGGTCGTACCGCCGGGAGCCGACCGGCTGCGGCGGCCCGGGCGGCGCTCAGTCGGCCGCCCGCTCGAACAGCGCTCGCGCCTGCTGCTCGGCCGCCTGGCGCGCGGCGTCCAGGTCGATGGTGGTGAGCTCCCGGTCCCGCATCAGCACCTGGCCGTCACAGACCGTGTGACGGACGTCACTGCCGCTGGCGGCGTAGGCCAGGTGGCTCACGAGGTCGTGCTGTGGCGTGAGGTGTGGAGCGTCCAGGTCCAGTACCGCCAGGTCGGCGTTCGCGCCGGCTTCGAGTCGCCCGCTGTCGACCCCCAGTGCGGCCGCGCTACCCTCGGTTGCGAGCCGAACCGCGGTGTGAGCGTCGACCGCGCTGGCGTCGTCGGCAGCCAGTTTTCCGAGCATCGCCGCGTCGCGCACCTCGTCGAACATGTCCAGGTCGTTGTTCGAGGCCGCGCCGTCGGTGCCGAGGCCGACGGTCACACCGGCGTCGAGCAACTCCTGGACCGGGGCCATTCCCGAGGCCAGTTTCATGTTCGAGGCCGGGCAGTGAACCACCGCGGTGCCGCGCTCGGCCAGTCGGTCAATCTCCGTCTCGTCGACGTGGACGCCGTGGGCAACAAAGGAGTCCTCGGCGAGCAGTCCCAGGTCGTCGGCCCAGGCGAGCGGGCGCTGGCCGCGCTCCTCCAAGATGGGGTCGACCTCGTCGGTCGTCTCGTTTGCGTGGAAGTGGACCGGGAGGTCGGCCTCGCGGGCCCGGGGGAGAAACGTCTCGAAGTGTGCCTCGTCGACGGTCGTCAGGCTGTGTGGGGTGAACATCGTCCGGACACGGCCGTCGGCGTGACCGTCGTACTCCCGGGCAAAGTCCAGCCCTTCCTCGAAGTCGGCGACGGCCTCCGTCTCCGGGCGACCGACAGAGATGCAGCCGTGACCCAGCCGGGCGCGCACCCCCGTCTCGGCGGCCACCGCCGCGACCTCGTCCATGAAGAAGTACATATCGCCAAAGGCGGTCGTCCCCGAGCGGACCATCTCCGCGACCCCCAGACGGGTGCCGGCGGCGACGTCCTCGGCCCGGAGTTCGGCCTCGACCGGCCAGATGTCCTCCTGGAGCCACGCATCCAGGGGCTTGTCGTCGGCCGCCCCCCGGAACAGCGTCATCGCGACGTGGGTGTGGGCGTTGACCAGCCCCGGGATGACCAGCCCCCCCGCGGCGTCGAGCTCGTCGGCACCGGCCACCGCGCCGGGCTCGTCGACGGCCGTGATGCTGCCCGCATCCTGGTCGAGTAGTACGTCCGCGCGTTCGACAGTTCCCGAGGGGCGGAGCACACGCCCTCCCGAGACGAGCAGGTCGCTCATACCCCGGGTTGCCCCGCAGGGGGTGTCAATCCCCCGGTCGTCGGCCGGTCACCCCCCGTGTCAGCGCCGCCGCGTCTGCCGGTCCGGGTGCGGTCCGTCAGGGTCTTTTGTGACCGGTGTGAGCCTCCTGTCGTGTCGTCCCCGGACAGCTACACTGCACGCCTGCGCACCGTCGTCAGGGGGCTCCGTGGCGGCGGGCGGGGCTGGACACTGCTCGCCATCGCCGGCGGGTGGTTTTTCACCCTCGGCTTGCGTTTTGTCGTTCCGGCGCTGCTGCCGGCCATCCGGGAGGATTTCGTGGTGTCGGACACCGCGGCCGGGGCGGCGGTCACCCTGCTGTGGGTGACCTACGCCGCGATGCAGTTCCCGGCCGGCGCGCTGGTCGACCGGGCCGGCGAGCGGACGCTGCTCGCGGCGAGCGCGGTCGCCGGCGCCGTCACGATGGGTGTTTACGCCCTCTCGCCGACCTTCGCCGTCTTTCTCGTGGCAACCGGGGCCTACGGGCTGGCGTCCGGGGTGTACGGCCCGCCGCGAGGGACCGCGCTCACCCGTATCTACACCGAACAGGACGGGGCGGCCTTCGGGACCGTCCTCGCGGCCGGCAGTGTGGGCGCCGCGCTGTTGCCGGCGGCGGCCACCTACGCGACCGGTGTGGTCGGCTGGCGGGGCGCACTCGGGCTCACTGCCCCCGGCTTTCTGGTCGCCGGGGTTGCACTCTACCGGACCGTGCCGACCCAGTCGACGGGGGCCGTCGAGGGTGACGGGCCGGCCGAGGCCGGGGCTCTCGACGACCCCGACGCGGACCCCGACACCCGCACCGACGGCGGGGCGGCAAGTCTCCGTGGCCGAGTTGCCGCAGTCAGGCGGGCCGTCTCCTCCCGGAAGGTCGCGCTCGCGGTGCTCGGCGCGGCGCTGATGCTCTTTGTCTTCCAGGGGCTGACCGCCTTCTTTACAACCTATCTCGTGACCGCAAAGGGGCTGACCGCGGCGACCGCGGGCCTCCTCTTTGGGGTCCTCTTTCTCAGCGGGGCCGTCTTCCAGTCCGTCGGCGGGGTCCTCGCGGACCGGTACGGCCACGGACGCGTGCTCGCGGTTGTGGCCTTCGTCGGCGTCCTCCCGCTCGTGGCGCTGCCGTACACCGGTGACATCCTCGGGCTCGGGCTGGTCGCGGCCGTCCTCGGGATGCGCCTGTCGGTCGGTCCGATCTCGAATGCCTACATCGTTGCCCTGCTCCCGCCGGACGTTCGCGGGACGGCCTGGGGGGCAGTCCGGACGGGGTTCTTCATGGTCGGCGCCTTCGGCTCGACGGCCGTCGGGGCGATGGCCGACTACGACCTCTTTACCGAGGCCTTTCTACTGTTGGCGGGGCTGACGGCCGTCGCGGGCGTCATCTACCTCTTTCTGCCCGCACGCAATCTCGGGGGGACGGGCGCGGACACCGCGGACTGACACACAAACACAAGCGCTTAGTCGCCGGTTCCCGACCGGACAGGTATGCAGGTTGCACTACTCGGCGGCACCGGGGACATCGGCGAGGGACTGGCGCTACGGCTGGCCCGCGACACCGACCACGAGGTCGTCGTCGGCTCGCGGGAGACAGAGAAGGCGGCGGACGCCGCCGCGGCCTACGAGGCGACGCTGGCCGACCACGGGGTCGAGACGACGGTCGGGGCCGCCGAAAACCCCGAGGCCGCGGCGGGC
This sequence comes from Salinirussus sp., assembly GCA_028275005.1. Taxonomy (GTDB): domain Archaea; phylum Halobacteriota; class Halobacteria; order Halobacteriales; family Haloarculaceae; genus Salinirussus. The sequence goes on along the minus strand of JAQCNN010000217.1, from coordinate 907 downwards.
GCGGATATCGTGGTCCTCGCGGTGCCGGCGTACCACCTCGCGGACACGGTCGAGGCCGTCGCCGACGACCTCTCGGGGGTACTGGTCTCGCCGGCCGTTGGCCTCCAGGGCGACGAGGCCGGCCTCCACTACAACCCCCCGGGCGTCGGCAGCGTGACCGCCCTCGCCGCCCAGGCCGCCCCCGATGGGGTCCCTGTCGTCGGCGCCTACCACAACCTCGCGGCGGGGCGGCTGGGGGACCTTGACGCGGACCTGGACTGGGACGTGCCCGTCGTCGCCGACGACGCGGACGCCAAGGCGACGGTCGTCGACCTGACCGACGAGATGGCGGGGCTGCGGGCACTCGATGCCGGGCCGCTGGCGAACGCCACCGAGGTGGAGTCGTTGACCCCGCTGTTGATCAACCTGGCCGCGAACAACGAGGGGCTCCACGACCTCGGCGCCAAGTTTCAGTGACCCCCTGGGCCGGCTGTGGCGAGTCTGCATGCGGCTGAGCACGGCAGCAGAGAGCGCAAACTTCTAATCCGGCGCCAGTTTAGCCATGATATGGCCAGTTGTCCACTCGCCGACGAGTGCCCCAGCTTCTCCGAGCGAATCGAGGGGATGGGGTGTACCCACTACGGCGACCGGGGGGGCAAGGAGTGGTGTAACCACTACGACCAGCCCATCGAGGACCTCAAGACCCAGCCGGTCAAGCGCGGCGAGGAGGTCGTGGTCGCGGTCGAGGACATCCACGAGAGCGGCGCGGGTGTCGGCCGCACCGAGGACGGCTTCATCATCATGGTCGACGGCACCCTGCCGCCGGCTCGGGCGCGCGTCGAGGTGACGGAGGTCCACTCGAACCACGCCCGGGCGGACGAACTCGAGCGCCTCCCGGCGGAGGAGGAAGACGGCGACGACGAGGACG
>JAQCNN010000300.1 GCA_028275005.1 Salinirussus sp. | reverse complement strand
CATCTACGCCAACGAACGCACGGTCGAGCGCGACCAAGACATCATCGACGAGGCAAAGCGGATGGACGCCCTTGGCTCCTCCATCACTGGCGGGGAACCCCAGGAAGTCCTCGAACGGACCTGCCGGTACATCTCCCTCCTGAAAGACGAGTTCGGCGAGGACCACCACGTCCACCTCTACACCGGCATCACGGGCGGCCGAGAGAACATGCGCCGCCTGGCCGAGGCCGGACTCGACGAAATCCGCTTTCACCCACCCCTCGAACAGTGGGGCGAGTTACACGGCACCGAGTGGGAGGACATCCTCTACATCGCCCGCGAGGAGGGACTGACGCCGGCCTTCGAGATTCCGGGCATCCGTGCCGAGGAGGAATTCCTGGAATTCCTAGATGAGGGCGCGGCCGAGTTTTGTAACATCAACGAGTTCGAGATGAGCGACGGGAACTACCGTCGGATGCAGGAGCAGGGCTTCGACCGTAAGGACGGCCACATGAGCGCCGTCGAGGGGAGCCACGACATCCTCGACACGATGGGCGACCACGAGAAAGTCTACTTCTGTACCTCCGTCTTCAAGGACGCCGCCCAACACCGCAACCGGCTCAAGCGGATGGCACAGAACGTCCGCCGGCCCTTCGACGAGGTGACCGACGACGGGACGATCGTCTACGGGAAGACGTGGGTCGAGCCCGACCACTTCGAGGAGTTGGGTGTCCCCGCGGAGTTCTACGTCGAGAAGAGCGAGCACATCGAGCTCGCCTGGTGGCTCCTCGAGGAGATGGTCGACGAGGGCGACGTCCCGAAGGGGGAGCTGGTCGAGCAGTACCCCACCGTCGACGGGACGGTCGTCGAACGGACCCCAATCGTTCCGAACGGCGATGCCGCGGCCGGCGGCTCCGGCTCCACCACCTCCGCCGACTGACCCACCACCGGCCTCATGCCGTACCTCTCACACCCAGTTCGTCGGATGCGCGAGGACCCAACCGAGGGCGAGGAGATTACGCTCCGTGTGACGGGGACAGACGGTGCCGACGCCGAGGCACTCGCTGACCGCCTCGAGGCGGTCGGGGCCGTCGAGGAACAGCTTCGTTTCGGCGCGTTCCGGGTGACCGTCCCACAGACCGGTCTCGACGCGCTCTGTTCGGTCGAGAGGGTCGAGTCGGTAGAGACGGCGAACACGCTGGGGGTCGGACGGGGTGACGCGGGCGAGGACGTCAGAAAGGACGGGTAACGCGGTACCGGGCCGAGTGTGTACTCGACCGGTGACCGGCGCGACAGGCGGTCAGGTGCCGGCTTCCTGGAAGGCCGCCTCGATATCCTCGGCCTGGGTCACGCCGACAAAGCGCTCGACGACCCCGTCGTCGTTCTCGACGATCAGTGTCGGCAGCGAGCGGACCTGGTACTCGTTGGCGACGTCCTGCTGTTCGTCGACGTTGATCTTCTCGAAGGAGATGTCCTCGTACGTCTCCTCGAGGTCCTCCAGGATCGGGTCCTGGGTCTTACACGGACCACACCAGTCCGCGTAGAAGTCCTTTAGCGTAACTGTCATACGGCGAAAAGTTGGCTGTGGCGGCTCATAAACGTTGTCCACTCCGGCGTGGCACAGGCACGGGCGCGGCCCCCCGACTCGGGGACGAGCGGGTCGGAGGTGCCAGTCGCGCACACGGCCGGGTCGAAACGCTTAGGCCGGCCGGCGGAGGATATAGCTGTATGAGTTCAAGCGACGGCAGCGGGCTGATGTCCAGTGCGGGTCTCGTCCGCTACTTCGAGGCCGAGGACTCCAACGCCATCCGTATCGACCCAAAGACCGTGTTCACCTTTGGCGCCATGTTCGGCGTACTCATCCTCCTCCTGCGGCTCATCATTTAGGTGGCCACGCCCCGTTCGGTCGGGTATGCACTTCGACCCGCGCGAACAGGCGGCGCTCCGTGAGGCCGGGCTGACGACCGACCAACTCGAGGCTGCAAGTGCCGCCGTCGCCGCCGCGGCCGAGGAGGATGCCGCCGCGCTCGCCGACTTCTTCGACCGCGAGACCGTCTACTCGGACATGGACCGCGCCCACAGCGCCAGCGACATCCACGAACACGCCGTCGACTCCGTCGACCTGTTCACCCACAGCGACGCCATCCGTGGCTATCTCCGCTTTGACTCCTGGGGTGTGTGGGTCGCCGGCGGGCGCGTGCTCCGCGAGGAGGTGGTCGAGTTGAGCCTGGGCCCGACAGTCCACGACCGGGTACGGTTCGCGACCGAGCCGGGGGAGCTTTGAGCGAGGCGGTCCCAGCCCGACCATGACTGTCCGGATCCGCGGGATCTACGCGACCGCGCTGACCGCGCTGCTCGAGGACGTTGTGCAGGCCTCGCCGCCGATCCGCGAGCGGTTCGAGGCCGACCTTCCGGCCGAACCCGCCGCGGCGAGTGTCGTGACGACCGACGACCGACAGGGTGTGGTCGTCTCGGGCGACCCCGACCGGGTGGCCGGGGTGACCGACCGACTGCGGGGCGTGGGCGTCGACACGCTCGCCTGGGTGGCCGACCTGCCGCTGGGCGGGGTGTACGCCGGCGAGGTCACGGAGGAGCTCCGCTCCGGGGCGGTGGTCGACTGCGGTGACGGCGAGGGGTTTCTCCCCTACGCCGAGACCGAGCGCCACGTGGAGACCGGCGACCGGCTCCGCGTGCAGGTTGCCGAGCCCGCGCCGCCGTGGGCCGACGACCGCCCGCGCCTGGAGACGACCGTCCGGGTGCCGGGCCACCTGGTCGAGTTGGTCCGCGGGGGGAC
>JAQCNN010000211.1 GCA_028275005.1 Salinirussus sp. | reverse complement strand
TCCGACGGCCGGGAAAATCCTGCACGGGCCCTTAGCTCAGTCCGGTTAGAGCCCCCGGCTCATACGGGAGCAAGTGTCGGCTTCTCTCTGGGACACCGGGTATGCGGTGGTTCAAATCCGCCAGGGCCCATCTGCGAGGAACGGACGTGCCGAGCTGATGAGCGCCGGTTTGCGCCCAGAGGGCGAGCGAAGCCCTCGTGGTTCAAATCCGCCAGGGCCCATCTCGGTTTCGCAGCGGGGAGGGCGAAGAGGAGCCGGCGGCGGCTTCGCTCAGAGCCGCGAGAGCAGGATATCCGGGTCCTCGATTCCCTCGATGACGTGCTCCATGAACTGGCCGGCGGTGACGCCGTCGACCAGCCGGTGGTCGTAGGAGAAGCTGAAGCCGATCCGCTCCTGAACGGTGAGGTCGCCGTCGACGGCGACCGGCTTCTCCTCAATGGCGCCGACACCCATGATCGCCGCCTCCGGGTGGCGGATGATGGGGGTGCCGAAGGTGCCGTGGCCGCCGTGACTGCCCGTGTTCGTGACCGTGAACGTGCCGCCCTGGAGGTCGGCCGGGCTGATCTCCCGCTCGCGGGCCGCCTCGACGGTCGCGTTCAGCTCCTCGGCCACCTCGACGAGGGACTTCTCGTCGGCGTCGTCGATGACGGGGACGACCAGCCCGTCGTCGGTGTGGGTTGCCACGCCGACGTTGTAGGACTGGTACTTTGTGACCTCGCCGGCCTCCATGTCGACGGCGGCGTTGACAAGCGGGAACTCCTTTAGTGCCGGAACGACAGCCTTCACCAGCAACGCGGTGTAGGTGATGTGAGCGTCGTGTTTCTCGTCCAGCCGCTCCTTCAGTTCGACCAGTTCGGTCGCGTCGGCCTCGAAGCCGGAGGTGACGTGGGGGATCTCCTGTTTCGAGCGCTGCATGTTCTCGGCGATGGTCCGTCGCAGCCCGCGCAGCGGCTCGACGACCGCCTCCCGCCCCGACTCGTCGGCGGTAGCCGCCCCGGCCGGCTCGGCCTCCGTTGCCGGCGGGGTTGCTGTGGTCGCGGCCCCCGACGCGGCGGTCGGGTCGGCCGCCGGCTCCGTCGGCTCCGCCTCCTGTGTCTCGAGGAAGGCGTCGACGTCCTCCTGGAGGACCCGTCCGCCGGGGCCGGTCCCCTCGACGTCGGCGAGGTCGACACCCTCCTCGCGGGCGTACCGCCGGGTCGACGGGGCGGCAAAGACCCGGCCACCGCCGGTGTCGGTCCCGTCAGTCCGGTCACCCTCGGCGTCCGTGTCGGCGGCGTCGTCGACCCGGCTGACCGCCGACGTGGGGCCTCCCTCGTCGTCCACATCGGTGGTGTCGGCGGAGGAGTCGTCCGCACCGGCGTCCGTCGCCGTCTCCCCGGTCGCCCCGTCCTGTGTCCCGTCGGCGCTCTGCTGGCGGGGCGGGTTCTCGGTCAGGAACACCGCAATAACCTCGCCCACCTCGGCGAGGTCGCCCGGCTCGGCGACGGTCCGCTCGAGCGTGCCCGTACACGGCGTGGGGATCTCGACGACGGCCTTGTCGGTCTCGACGTCGATGAGGGGGTCGTCCTCGCGCACCTCGTCACCCTCCTCGTGGTACCACTCGATGACCTCCGCCTCGGTCAGCCCCTCGCCGGGGTCGGGCAGTCGAAACTCGAACTCCTGGAGACTCTCAGAACTCATAGTTCATCACCGCCTGGATCGCGTCGGTCGCGCGCTGTTCGTCCGGCAGGTATGCGTGCTCGGTCTGGTGGCCAGGGAAGTGGACGTCAAAGCCCGTCGCCCGCTTGACCGGTGCCTTCAGTCGGTCCAGCGCGTACTCGTTGACCAGGGCCGACACCTCCGCACCGACCCCCAGCGTTCGGCGTGCCTCGTGGAGCACGACCGCCCGGCCGGTCTTCCTCACCGACTCGAGGATCGTCTCCACGTCGAGCGGCGACAGCGTTCGCAGGTCGAGGATCTCGACGTCGGCATCGACGGACTCCGCCGCGGCCTTCGCGTGGCGGGTCATCGCCCCGTAGGTGTAGACGGTGACGTCCTCGCCGCGGCGGACGTACCGGGCCTCGTCCAGCGGCAGGGTGTACTCCGCCTCTGGTACCGGCTCCTTTCCCTCCCGGTAGATCTTCTTTGGTTCGAGAAAGAACACGGGGTCGTCACTGCGGACCGACGCCGCGAGCAACCCCTTCGTCTCGTAGGGGGTCGACGGGACGACCACCCGGCAGCCGGGCGTGTGGACCAGGTAGGTCTCGGTGGATTCCGAGTGCATCTCGCTGGACTTGATCCCGCCGGAGTAGGGCATCCGGACCGTCATCGGGACCTCCAAGTTCCCGCCCGAACGCTCGTACATCTTGACCAGCGTGTACATGAACTGGCCAAAGGAAGGGTAGAAAAAGCCCATAAACTGGATCTCGGGGACGACCCGGCAGTCCCGCATCGCCATCCCGACCGCGGTGCCCAGGATACCGTTCTCCGAGAGGGGGCTGTCGATCACCCGCTCCTCGCCGAACTCCTCGAGCAACCCCTGTGTGGC
>JAQCNN010000293.1 GCA_028275005.1 Salinirussus sp. | reverse complement strand
GTGCTCCTGACGACGGTCGGGCTGGCGACGCTAATCGCCGTCGGCACCTACTCCCTCATAGAGCGGGTTGCCCCACGGGTCAACAGGGGGACCGGCTGCCTGGGTGTCGTGGTCATCTGGGCCCACGCCATCGACGGGGTGGCAAACGTCATCGCCTCGGACTGGGCGACAGCCTTCGGCCTGGCCAGCCTCTACGGCTCGAAACACCCCGTCGACCGCATCCTGGCCGGGTTCACCGAGTCGACGCCGGTGCTCGCGGCCGTTCCGGGTGACTCCTGGCTCTTTCTCGTCGTCAAGATTGTCGTCCCGGTGGCGATCCTATCGGTCTTCGAACAGGAGTTCTTCGACGACAGCCCCCGCTACGCCGTGCTCCTGCTGATGGCGATTATCGCCGTCGGTCTCGGCCCCGGCACACGGGACATGCTCAGGGTTACCTTCGGGATCTGAGCGGCGGGGTCACCCACGGTCAGGGAAACGGGTGATGTTCGCGGTCCAGTCGCGCCTCGAACCCGAGACTCGCCGGGACAGACCGCGCGCGCTCCCCAAAGTAGGCGTCCCCGAGGAAGAGCGGCTGGGCGGGCGGGACGACCACCCGGACCGCCTCGAAGCCCAGCGCAGCAACGTCACGGGTTGTCAGCCGGGCGGCGTAGGCGTCCAGGCCGGCGTCCCCGAGTCGGTCGAGGACGGCCGCGAGTTCCGCCTCGCCCGACGGCCCCGGCGAGGAAACCGCGTCGGCAGGGACGGTCGCGTCGGCGTCGATGAGGTCGGCGGCTGCCGGCGGCAGGTCCGCGTAGCGGGCGATTGCCCCACTCTCCTCCTGGGCGTCCTCCGGCCCCATACTCCGGAGTTCCGTCCAGTTCTGGAGTGCCTCCGCCAGTGCCGACCGGGCCGCCGCTGTCGCATCCAGGTCTGCCCCCGAACCGAGGGCAAAGCGGGGCCACACATCGCGGCGGACGGCCGCCGCGACCACCGGGATATCGATATCCTGTGTCAACAACAGCAGTGTCACGTCGAGCCCCTCGGAACGAGCCCGGTCGGTCAGGGTCCCGACCACCTCGTCCTCAACGGCCAGTTCCAGCGGGTCGGCGGTGGAGTACCACGACAGCATCGTCGCGTCACGCTCGACCACCTCGTAGAGGCCGGCCAGCAGCGCCCCGACACCGCCGTTGCCCAGCCCGAGACCGGTCGTCAGCGGTGGCCGGAACCGCTCGGTCGGCGGGGGGTGCACCACGAACGCCGCGGGCAGGTGGGCCGGCTCCCCGGTAGCGAGCTGTTCGCCCTCGACCCAGTACAGCGGCGCCGTTATCTCGGCCTCGTCCCGGCAGACGAACGCCGACGGCGGGACCGGTGACTCGACGTCTGCGGGGAGCCCGCGGGGCAGGGCCGACTGACGGTAGACCCCGGCGCAGTACCGCTCCATCCCCTCGCCGAGCGCCTTCATAAAGGCCCCGTCCCAGCCGGCGGCGACCCCTGCGGACTGTCGCTGGGCGCTCGCGTCGCTGAACCCCCCGGTCTCGCAGGTCTGGGCCAGGTAGTACGGCACCGGGAACGACTCCGCCTCGCCGACCTCCCGGACGAGCCCGACCCGCTCGTCGACGACGCGTTCGGCCCGCGCGAGGGCCCCGTCGACAGCACGGTCGACCGATGAGCGGTCGAGGGAGCCTCCGGCGGACGAGCCGGCGTCACACCCACAGCCAGGCAGCGCCAGGAGTTCCCGCTGGACCGGTGAGGCCCCGACCTCGGTAACCTGTCCGAAGATATCCCCGCCCTCCGACAGGTGCCGGGCGAGCGCGTGGCCCGCAGTCGCCCCCGCGAGCCGAACTGTCTGTGGGGGTGTTTTGGCCCCGCTCGTGGCGGCGCCGGGTTCCCCGTCGAGGTTGGCCTCGACCCGGCCACACAGACACTCGTAGCAGGCTGTCGCCGGCGAGAGGGTGGTTACGGCGGCATCGACAACCGGGGCGCCGCCGACGCCGCCAATCTCGACCGCCAGCCACGGCGTCCCCCCGTCGAGAGCCGCGTCGTTTGCCCGGGCAAAGGCGTCGCTTCCGGTGTCGCCGACGACGACGCCGACCTCTACGCCCCCGAGGTCGACCGGGTCGACCGCACACGGGTCGGCGTCCACGTCCACCAGCGCCGCCTCGACGGCGGCGACCGCGGGACCCGACCCGACCAGACCGACTGTCATACCGTGCGAGACGGCGGGTGAGGGGAAAAACGCCGTGACTCCGCGCCGGCAGACACCGCGGTCAGCGGCAGTCTCGTGCCTCGCGGACCAGTGTGGCGGCCGGCTCACCGGCCAGGTCGGGTGGCAGGGTCAGCCGGAGCCGAGGCCGCCCGACCTCTATTGGCACGGACTCGGTGTCGAGCAGACCCGCGTCCTCGAGGGCCGTCTTTGTTCGCGAGAAGGTGGCTTTGCTCGCCAGCCCAACCGTCTCACCCCACCGGCTGATGTCGTACAGTAGCTGTTCGTTGCGGGCGGCCGCGAGCAGGCAGCGGGTGACCGCGTCGGGGTCGCCCCCGCCACCAGCCGCCAGTAGATTCTCGAAGTCGGCCGCGACTGCTCCACCGAGTTCCGACCGTAACGTCTCTCTGACCTTCGAGAGTGGAGGAACCTCCACCTCGTGCTCCGGTGCGGTCGCCCACCGCTGGTCGAAGCGGTCGTAGGTCCGGCCGATGACGTCCTCGTCGGTCGCCGTGAGCCCCGCCGACCGGTCGGGGCCGGGGATGAGCGCGACCACCGAATCCGGGGAGAGCAACAGCGCGCTGCGAGGGACAGGTCGGAGCGTCCGGACCGTGACCACCCCGTCCGCGACCAGGTCTGCCAGTTTCGCGGCAGGGACAAAGCGCTCCAGCAGCGTTTTCAGCGGCTCCGGGTCGGCGAACAGTCGCACCTGCGGTGGGTCCTCGACCCCGGCGAGCCGGTCGACGAGTGTCTCCATCAGCGCTCGCGGAGGGTTGACGACGAGTAACTCCTCGGCCCGGTCGAGCGCACCGGCGACCACGGCACCGGCCGACTCCTCAACGCTGTTCGAGGACAACGACATACCCACGGCTAGTCGGATGAGTCATTTAGCCGTGGTGGCCGACTGTCGGTTGTCGGGGAGGCTAGACGCCGGGGACGCCCTCCTCGGCTTCGAGCAGCTCGTGGTACCGGTTGCGGATGGTGACCTCCGAGATGTTTGCCACCTCGGAGACCTCGCTCTGGGTGACCTTCTCGTTGGTGAGCAGCGAGGCGGCGTAGACGGCGGCGGCGGCGAGCCCGACCGGGGATTTGCCGGAGTGGACGCCCTGTTCTTTGGCGTTCTGGAGGAGCTGGCGGGCGCGGCGCTCGACCTCCTCGGAGAGGTCAAGGTCCGAGGCAAACCGGGGCACGTAGCTCTCGGGGTCGGCGGGCTGGATCTCCAAGCTGAGTAAAAGTACGCCCAACGCTAGCTTTCCGGGATTTTTTGAACACGGCCGACCTGTTCGACTCTCTCAGTCCTGTGGGCTGGCGTCGACCTCACGGCTCTCCTCGACGGCCGCTGTCAGCGAGACGTTCAACAGCGCCATCGACCCGAGGCCGCCCGCGACGGTGACCAGGTTCTTGACAGCGTGGTCGACGACGGCCACCGACAGTGCGGTAACCGCCCCGACCGGCGTCAGCGCGGCCACGAGCAGGGTGAAAGCCCCCTCGTAGAGCCCGACGCCACCGGGCGAGAGCGGGAGGACCTTCGCGAGGTTCCCGACGC
>JAQCNN010000290.1 GCA_028275005.1 Salinirussus sp. | reverse complement strand
CCCCGTCCGGCCGTGTGTCCCCATCGCCACCAGGTCGACCTCGTGGTCGTCCGCGTACGCCAGTATCGTCTCGGCGGGCTCACCCCGGAGCGCGTGGTCGCTCCCGTCGGTCGGAACGAGGACCCGGTCGTACATACGGGCTCTCGGAGGGGCACCCAGATAAACGGGGAGGCACACTCGCGGACGACAGGGTGCGAGTCGCAGCCGTCACCGGTACGGGCTGGGCGGGCTATTTTAATACCCTCCCCCGACAAGTAGCGGGTATGCGAGGTTTCCGGGTCGGTTCGGCCCTGGGTATCCCGGTCAGGCTCAACTGGAGTTTCCTACTCGTTCTTCCCGTCTTCGCGGCGTTCATCGCCTGGGACATCGCCGCGCTGACGGGGGTCGTCAACGGGGTGTTCGGAACGGCAGTCGACCCCACGCAGTTGAGTGAGGGGGCACTGCCCCTGGCGCTGGGGTTGGCCTCCGCACTCGGGCTGTTTGGGGGTGTCCTGCTCCACGAGTTCGGGCACTCGCTGGTCGCCCGGCGCTACGGCTACGACATCGAGTCGATCACGCTCTGGCTGCTGGGCGGTGTGGCGAGTTTCGAGGAGTTCCCGGAGAACTGGCGCCACGAACTCGTGATCGCGGCCGCGGGACCCGTGGTGAGCGTGCTCGTCGGGGTCGGCTCCTACGCCGTCTTTCTGGGCCTCCCGGCGGGGCTTGACCCCGCTCGGTTCGTCCTCGGCTATCTCGCCGTGCTCAACGTCGTCCTCGCCGTCTTCAACCTCCTCCCCGCGTTCCCGATGGACGGGGGTCGGATCCTCCGGGCGTTGCTCGCCCGCAGCCAGCCCCACGCACAGGCGACACAGCAGGCCGCCGCCGTCGGCAAGGTCTTCGCGTTCGGGCTGGCGCTGCTGGGGCTGTTCGCCAACCTCTTTCTCATCCTGCTCGCCTTCTTCATCTACATCGCCGCCTCGAACGAGGCCCAGCAGACCTCGCTGAAGGCCGCCTTCGAGGGTGTGACCGTCCGGGACGTGATGACACCGGAGGAGCGGCTGCTGACCGTCGACCGGGACGCCTCGGTCGCCGCCCTGCTCGGCCGGATGTTCGAGGAGCGACACACCGGCTACCCGGTCGTCCGTAACGGCGCGCTGGTCGGGATGGTCACCCTCGACGACGCGAGCGATATCGACGAGGTCGAACAGGACGCCTACCGCGTCGAGGACGTGATGGCGACCGACGTGCCGACGATCGGCCCCGGGGCCGACGCGATGGAGGCCTTCGAGCGGATGCAGGGGAACAGCGTTGGCCGGCTACCGGTCGTCGACGACGACGAACTCGTCGGGATCATCTCGCGGACGGACCTGATGCGGGCGTTCGACATCGTCCAGCAGAGCGGCCCGCCACAGGGGGTCCGGCGGACCGAGCCCGACATCGACATCCGCTGACCGCGGGGGGCGCCGGACCTCACCGCCGCGGCTGCACCGGCAGGTCGATACCGGTCGGCCGCTCGCGGTCGTGGTAGACGGTGTTCGTGGCGACTGTCCGCTCGCGGCCCCCGGGCGAGTCACCGGTGTTGTGGTTGACGTCGTACCGGGGGAAGTTCGAGGAGGAGATGTCGAGCCGGATCCGGTGGCCCGCCCGGAAGACGTTCGCCGTCGGGTAGGGGTCGACCTCGAACTCGTAGACCTCGCCGGGCGTGACAGGGTCGGGCTCGCGGCGGCCGTTCCGGTAGCGGGCCCGACACACCCCATCACAGAGGTTCAGCGCGAACCCCTCGGGATACTGCTCACTCGGGGGGTACTCGTCGACCAGCTTCGCGGTGACGTCCGTGTCGACGGCGTCCGTCGAGGCGTGGACCCGGGCCCGGACCGGGCCGGCGATCTCCACCGGCTCCGTGAGCGGCGGGGTCCGGAAGACGAGCACGTCGTCCCGGTGTGCGAGGGGGCCGTACGGCGGCTCCGCCCCGAAGGTGTCGGGGCGGGTGCGCTGGTCGTAGCCGCCGCGGCCGGTGATACTCAGCGTCGGCCGGTCCGCAAGCGGCAGTTCGACCAGCGGCTCCTCGCGGGGCTCGACGGTGTAGTACGACGAGCAGTTACCCCCGAGCGTCGGGACGGGGTCGGCGGGGTCGAACTGGTAGGTCGTGCTCGAATCTGTGGCCTCGGGCGGGTCGGGCGCCAGCCGGCCGTCGGGCTGGGCGTAGTAGGTGCGGACGTCCGTGCTGGGCAGGGGCCAGTCGGTGGCCTCGGCCCAGGTCCCCCCGTGGCGGAGCCGACCGTTGCCGGTCCCGGTCGCCTCGGCCGGCTCACCCACCCCCATCCGAAAGTAGGTCACCGGCTCGCGGTCCCACGTCTCGGCGCCCTTCAGATACCGGTCGAAGAAGGCCAGCTTGGTCGTCCGGAAGTCGGTCTCCGCGGGGTCGCCAAAGGCCGCCTCCCCGGAATATGGCTTCCCCCACGAGGAACTACCGCCGTGGGTCCAGGGGCCCATCAGCAGGAAGTGGTCGCTGTCTTTCAGCTCCGCAAAGCCGCTGAAGTTGTCACAGGTCGCCTTCGTGTAGGAGTCGTACCACGCGCCGGCGTAGACGGTGGGGACGTCGGCGCTCTCCTCGCGGTACTGCCGGAAGTTCACCCCCCGCTCGTCCCAGAGTTCGTCGGTCCCCTCACTCCGCATAAAGTCGAAGACCCACTCCTCGTAGTTCGGGATGTGTCGCAGCGGTGACTGGCCGCGGACGGGCGGTTCGTTTGCGAGTACGTCCCGCGTGTCCACGTTTGCCAGCGCGCGCCGAACGTCCACGTCCTCGAGGGCGCGCTTTGCGAAGCCGCCGCCGATGGTCAGCGCCCAGGTCAGCCACCGCAGCTCGAAGGCCCCACCCTGCCGGAGGACGGCGTCCCAGGCGTCCGCGGCCCCCTGGTTGACGAACATCGCCGACAGCGCGGGCGGGTCGAGCGTCGCGAGCCCGCTCTGGACCCAGGCCATGTAGGAGGTGCCCATCGTCCCGACCTGGCCGTCACAGTAGGGCCGGTCGGCGAGCCACTCGACGGTGTCGTAGCCGTCCTCGGGCTCGTTGACCAGCAGATAAAACTCGCCCTCGCTCTCGAACCGGCCGCGGACGTCCTGAACCGCGACGACGTAGCCCCGTTTCGCGAACCACCGGCCCTGTGTGTCGACGAAGGTGCGGCTGCGCTTGTCGTAGGGCGTCCGGACCAGAAGCGCCGGCAGCGGCTCCTCGACGGGTGCGCCTGTCTCGTCGGCGGGGCGGTAGACGTCGGTGGCGAGTGCGGTGCCGTCCCGGGTGTCGACCGACAGGTCCTCGTGGACGGTCACGCCGTACTCGGGCTGTGACACGGCCGTGGGGTCGAATTCCATGGCATATCGTTACACACCAGGGGCAAAAACGTAGGGTCGGAGGAACCCGTCACGGCTATACGGGCCTGGCACGGCTACCAGGTATGGGACTGCTCGACCGGGTCCGGAGTCGGAGTCGGGAGAGTGGCGTCGGGGTATTCGTCGACGGGCCGAACGTCCTTCGCGAGGAGTTCGACGTCGACCTCGACGACGTGCGCGCGTTCGCGGCCGAACAGGGGCCGGTTCGGGTCGCACGGCTCTACCTTGACGAGAACGCGCCGGCGAACCTCATCCGCGCGGGCGAGGAGCGGGGCTTCGAGGTGACGGTCACCAGCGGCGACGTCGACGTCAGGCTGGCTGTGGACGCGACCGCCGCGGCTGTCAGGGAGGCCCTCGGGACTCTCGTGGTCGTCTCCCGGGACAGCGATTTCAAGCCGGTCCTCGAGGCGGCCGCCGAGCGCGGGGTCGAAACCGTCGCGCTCGCGCCCGGTGAGTACGGCCGCTCGGACGCCCTGCGCAACGCCGCACAGCGGTCGCTGACGCTGTAGGGACTCCGCGAGTCGGTCGCAGACGGTCGGCGGGGTGAACGAGCGGAGACACAGCTCCGGCCGGGGTGGCTCAGCTACGGCTCGGCCCTCGGTCGGCTCAACAACCGCGAACTACACCGGAGCGCCGTTTCAACGCGATTGACACCGGCGTATGTGGGTGAGCGGGAGGTCGCCCGGCCGACCCGCCTCGGGGTCGGAGACGAACCGCTTTTGACCGGCGGCGGCCGACAGAGCGGCATGTTTCAGCCAGTGCTCGACGACCATCTCCACCTCGACCCTGTCAACGGCCGCGGGGTCGCCGCCGCGGAGGACTTTGCCGGCGCCGGCGGGACCCACCTGCTCGTGCTCAACAAACCCTCCTGGGACCTGGTCGGTGACGTGACCGACGGCGAGGACTTCCGGAAGGCGTTCGAGCTTACCTGCGAGGTCACGCGGGAGGCAAGCGAGACAGTTGAGGGGCGGGCCTGGCCGGTGCTCGGCGTTCACCCGGGGCTCATCTCGCGGCTAGTCGACCGGGGCTACGACCCGGCAGAGGCCCGTGACCTGATGCAGGCCGGGCTCGACGTCGCCGCGGAGTTCGTCGCCGACGGGCCGGCGCTGGCGCTGAAATCGGGCCGACCACACTACGAGGTCGAGGACGCCGTCTGGGCGGCCTCGAACGAGGTGATGCGGCACGCCTTCGA
>JAQCNN010000289.1 GCA_028275005.1 Salinirussus sp. | reverse complement strand
CACAGCCAGGGCCCGCTTCTCACGCTGGACGTTGCGGACCGCTCGACGGCGGAGACGGATATCGAGGCCGAACAGCAGCGGTATCTCGGTGGCCGGGGGCTCGGCACCCGACTCGCCCACGAGCGGGTGCCCTTCGACGCCGACCCGCTGGGTGCCGACAACCGCCTCTACTTCACCACGGGGCCGCTGCAGGTCTCGAACATGAGCTTCACCGGCCGGATGAACTGTACCGGTGTCTCGCCGCTGACCGACGGGCTACTCTCCTCGAACGCCGGCGGGTTCATGTCCCGGCACTTCGCCGACACCGGCTACGGCGCGGTCGAGGTCGCGGGCGCGAGTGACGACCTGCTGGTCGTCCACGTCCGCGACGACGGGGTCACCTTCGAGGAGGTGCCCGACCTCGCCGAGGCGACAGTCCCGGAGACCACCGCCTACCTCGAGGCCGAACACGGCATCAGCCCGGACCAGACGGCGGTGGTAGGGCCGGCCGGCGAGAACGGCGTCAGATTTGCCTCGATCATGACCACCGAGGACCGCGCCTTTGGCCGCGGCGGGCTGGGTGCGGCACTGGGCGCGAAGGGGGTGAAGGCACTCACCTTCGGCGGCGACTCCGCCCCCGAGGTCGAGGCCGGCGCGACCCAACAGGAGATCCACCGCGAGGCCGCCACCGACGACCACATCATGAAACGCCAGGGGACGGTGTCGGTGATGGACCTGGCAAACGAGATGGACGGCCTCCCCACCCGCTACTTCGCCGACCAGCAGTTCGAGGGCGTCGAGGGGATCAACGGCGCGGCCGTCGAGGACAAGAAGTACAAGAAAGGGACCTGCTCAGCGTGTGCCTTTGCCTGCAAACTCCCGACGAAAGACGAGGCGGCCGGCGTCGAGACCGAGGGCCCGGAGTTCGAGGTGGCGATGGCCTTTGGCTCCAACTCCGGGGTCGACGACATCGTCGAGGTGATGAAGTCGAACGAGCAGTGTGACAACTACGGGCTGGACGCCATCTCCGCCGGCAACACGGTCGCGGCCTACCTCGCCAGCGAGGACGAGTTCGGCAACGAGGAGTTGGTCCACGACCTCCTCGACAAGATTGCCCACCGGGAGGGTGTTGGCGACCTGCTCGCGGAGGGGATCGACCGCGCTCACGAGGAGCTCGGCGTCGAGAACTGGTCGGTCAAGGGGATGGACTTTGCGGCCCACGAGGGGCGGGTGCTCAACGGCCAGGGGCTCTCGTATGCGGTCTCGAACCGCGGCGCCGACCACATGTACGCGACGTTTTACTCCGTGGAGTACCCGCTGGTGCCCGCCGAGGAGGCACTCGACCCCGAGGGCACCCTCGGGAAGGCGGCGCGGGTGGCCCACCGGGAGGACCTGATGGCGCTGAACGACTCGGGTGTGGTCTGTAAGTTCTCCCGGGACTACATGAGCCCCGAGCGCTACGCCGCCCTCTTCGAGGCCGACTTCGAGGAACTGCTCGACGTCGGCCGGCGCACCGTCACCCTGGAGCGACAGTTCAACAACGAGCGTGGCTTCGACCGCGCTGACGACCAGGACCTGCCATACGACCTGCCCGACTTCGAGCAGGCACTGGACGAGTACTACGACCAGCGGGGCTGGGAGGACGGCGTCGTCCCCGAGGCCGCCATGCCCGAGGACGTGACCGCGGACGGTGTGGGCCAGGCCGCCGGCGA
>JAQCNN010000285.1 GCA_028275005.1 Salinirussus sp. | reverse complement strand
CGAAGCGAGAGGCCGCGAACCTCGACGACGCCGTCACTGTCGGAGGCCTCGACGGTCCCGACCACCCGCGCCTCATCGCCCCCGGCGACCAGCGCCTCCGCCTCGGCCGGTGGAACCGCGGCTACGAAGCCCGTCCCCATGTTGAAAGTGCGGTGCATCTCCGCGTCACTCACGTCGCCTTCGGCCTGTACGAACCCGAAGACGGGCTGGGCGTCGAACGGGTCGGTCACCTCGTATCGGTGGGCGCCCATCCGCGTCAGGTTCGTCCAGCCGCCACCGGTGATGTGTGCGGCCGCGCGGGCATCATGCGCCTGTAAGGGCTCGAGCAGGTCGGTGTAGAGACGAGTCGGCTCCAGCAGCTCCTGTGCGATGGTCCGGTCGGGGTTCGGCGGGAACGGGTCGGTGTAGTCGTGAGCGCGGGTGACCGCCTCACGAGCCAGCGTCAGCCCGTTTGCGTGTACCCCCGAGGAGGGCCACCCGACCAGCGTGTCACCGGGGTCGGCCGTGCCGGGGAGGAGGCTACCGTTCGGTGCCAGGCCGGCGGCGGTCCCGGCGATGTCCAGCCCGTCGACGATATCCGGGAGAACCGCCGTCTCGCCCCCGACCAGCGCGATACCGGCCCGCTCGGCACCCTTGGCGAGCCCCGCACCGAGTTGTGCGGCGGTGTCGTCGTCGGGCTCGTCGACGGCGAGGTAGTCGACGAAGGCGACCGGCCGCACCCCCTGGGCGACCAGGTCGTTGACGTTCATCGCGATACAGTCGATACCGACCGTCGAGTAGTCGTCGACCGCCTCGGCGACCAGCAGTTTCGTCCCGACCCCGTCGGTCGCCAGGGCGAGATACTGGTCACCGATATCCACGAGGCCGGCGTAGTCACCCTCGAACTCGCCGACCGCGCCGACGAGTGCCGCGGTGGCGGCCTCGCTGTCGGCGATATCGACACCCGCCTCGGCGTAGGTCAGCCCCTCCTCGTCCCCGGTCGTGCTGTCGTCGTCCTCGGAGCCACCGTCCGCACGGGCCTGTGGTGGCCCGCCTGTCCCGTCGGGGGTGTCGTCACTCATACGCGAGGGGAGCAACCACCGAATAAAAAGTCCGTCGGGTTGCCGGCCGGGCTTATGAGCCGCCGGCGGGTGCGGTCATCGACGTGACCCCGGCGCCGGTCATCCCGGAGGTCTGGTTTGCCTGCTGGAGCAGGGTCATCGTGTCACCCTCGACGGTGATGACGATAGCGTCGTCGTTCTGTTCGGCGCTGACGTCGTTGATCCCCTCCTCCTGTTCGACCTGTGAGCTGAGCCCGCTGACCAGGTCCGCCAGGCCCGTGTCGCCGGCGGCCTGTGCGCTCTCGTAGGCGACCACGACGGTGAACGTCGTTGTCTCGCCTTCGAGCGCCATCCCGAGGCCGCCGGCGCGCATCCCCTCGACGTAGGTCTGGGTCTGGGAGTCGGCCGTACTCGAGAACTGGTCGATCAGTTCGGGGTCACCGACGCCGCCGAAGCCGGCAGTTACGTCGCCGATATTGTCCGCCAGGGTCGTGGCGTAGTCGTTGCTCCCGCGGAGGAGGTCGGCGTTGCCGTTGTTGGCGTCGATAGCCGTCTCCACGGCGTCCTGCCCGGAGGAGCTCGTCGAGGTGCCCGACGCAAACGCAAAGCCCGCGACGAGCGCCCCGTCACCGACCCCGACCGTCGCCGAACCCGAGGCGTCCGGGCCGACCTGCTGGCCGACCTCGGAGCTCTCGTAGAGGGTGTACCCCTCGTACTCGCCGACCTGGCTCGTGCCCTCCTGGCTCTCGACCTCCTCGGTGACCGTGCTCTGGTCGAAGGAGCCGGCGACCGCGACCGACCCGGCGCCGCTGCCGGAGCCATCCATCACCGAGACGGTCCCGCCGCCGACACCGGAGAGGTAGTCGATGTCCTCGGGGTTGACCGGCGTACTGGAGTCGGTCTGTTCGAGACTGTTGCGCGTGTCCTCCGGGAAGAACTCGCGGTTCTCGTAGATGGTCGCGTAGTCCATCGACCCGAAGAAGGCGTTTGGTGCGTCACCCAGCAGTGACGGGTCGTACTGCCAGCTCTCGGGGCCGGAGCTCCCGGAGCCCCCGTCACCACCGAGCAGCCCGCCAGAACAGCCCGCAAGTCCAGTGGAACCAATCAGCGCAGCAATGCCGCTCGCTTTCAGGACGGTACGTCTATCCGTGTCCATGTCACCTACTTCTGAACGGCGTAATAAATACCTTCTCTCTCTATCCGTCATCGAACCCGGATCGGGCGGCCAGGGCCCCCGCGGTCTGCCACTGACGCGGTGGCTGTGTGTGTCGGCACCGGCCCCCCATCACACGGCGCCAGCACCCCCACGACAGCCGGGGGCTCACACCGGCAGTAGTGGGCCGAGCAGGACGACCGCCGCGACGCCGGCCGTGAGCGCGAAGGCAACGGCGAAGACGGGCAGACTCCAGTCGAGTACGGTCCGGCCGTCGAGGGGGCCAAAGGGGAGCATATTGAACCCCGCAAGCAGGATATTGACGATGAAGCCAAGCTCCCCGAGGGCGGCGAGTGAGTCGCCGGCGAGGGCCGAGACGCCGAGAAAGCCGACTGCGAGGAGGGCGTTGACCGCGGGGCCCGCGAGTGCGATGAGACCGTTCTCTCGGGGGGTGATCCGGCCCCGGTGGTAGACCGCGCCGGGGGCGGCAAAGAGAAAGCCCGCAAGCGCGGAGACGACCGCCAGCCCGAGCATGCTGTAGTCGGCCCGGAACTCCGCGACCTGGTCGAACCGGACCGCCGCGACCTTGTGGGCGAGTTCGTGCAACAGGAACCCGGTGCCGACGACGACCAGACTCTCGACGGCGATGCGGGCGAGGGCGTCCGGTCTGATGAAGCCGGCGAGCAGCCCGCGGAGCAGACGGCGGTTGAAAAAGAGCGCAAACGCAACCGTGAGCGCGAGCCAGGCAACGGCAAAGTCCCGGAGTTCCCGTCGCGAGAAGCGGAGCCCGGTCACGTCAGCGCCCCCCAGACGGTCTCGGCGCTGCGCTGGGCCCCTTCGAGCATCAGTCCGGCCAGCGCGTCGAGCCCCCCGATGTCGGCCGAGAGGTAGGGGAGGAGGACGGTGGCAAAGAGGAGACTCGCCACGAGGCTGCCGATGTTCGTCATCGCGACGACGAGGATGAGCCGGAAGAGGGGGACCTCCCGCATCGACCGGAACAGGTCACCCAGCGGTTTGTCGTCGTCGGCGAGCAGGTCGTTGAGCCGGCCGATATCGCCGACACTGATGTCCAGATAGCGGAGTTCGACGTAGCCGGCGAACCAGCCCGGGGCGAGCAGTGGGTTGACGCTCGTGAGCCACGCGACCGCCCCGCCGGCGGCCGCACTCGGCCAGTGCGCACCCGCGGCCAGCGCCAGCCCCGCGGCGACGACCCCGTTGACCAGAAACCACACGCCAAAGAGTGTGAGCAGATACCCCTGACGGACACCGGCGATCGCGAGCAGGAGAAAGAAGGCAAGAAACCCCAGCGTGAACAGCGAGCCGACAACGGTGTAGAGGGCGCTCTTCCACCGCGACGAGGACGGTTCCCCCGTCAGTGACGCCGCCGGCGGCAGCGTCTCCGGGTTCGCGAGATAGCCCTCGACCCCCTCACGGTGGCCCGCCCCGACGACGGCCACCACACGGTAGCCGGCCTCCCGCAGTGCGACCAGCCGGTGGGCGATGTAGGCGTCCCGTTCGTCGATCAGCGCCGTTGCCCCGCCCGGCGAGAACCGGCGAAACTCCTCCATCATCGCCGACACGACGTCGGTGTCGGTCAGCTCGCTCATGTCCAACTCGGTGTAGTCCTCGCCCGTGTCGGCAAGCGTCAGGAAGAGGAGGACCAGCGGGACGCCGACGACGACCGCGACCACCCCGGCGACCACCAGCAGGTCAAGCGCGAAGGCGGCCAGCCCGACCACCCCCCCGACCACCGGGACGCCGACACTCAACGACGGCACGACAAACGGGCCAGCCAGGATCTCCGCGGGGAGCGCCAGGAAGCTGCCGAGCGCGAACCCGACCCCGAGCCCGGCGGTGACCGGGCCGGCCGTCCCAACCAGCAGCGTCGCAAAGAGGGCGACCTTCTCGCGAACGCGCAGCCGCGACCAGAACCGCCGGACGGTCAACTGGATGTCACGGTCGACGAGTGCAACCCCGAGCCCCAGCCGCTCGGCGGTGTCGACGGCCGCCATCATGTCCGCACCGGGCTCGACGTCGAACCGCTCACCGAGCTTCGCCTGGACGTAGGAGAGCAGCCAGTAGGCGATGAACTGGAAGACGGTCCGGCCCCGGATGAGGTCCTCGGGGTCGATGTCGTCGGGCTCACCGCCCTGGAGCCGGCGGTACCGGGACTCGTCGAGTTCCACGGCAACGATATCCGGCCGCTCGCGGTCGAGGGTCTCCTCGACCTCCTGGACGCTCTCCTCGGAGACGTGGGCGGTGCCGACGACGGTGACCGACCCCTCACCGTGGTCCTCGGGCGGGCGCATCGGCGCCTCCGGGTCGACAACCTCGACGTCACCAGGGGGGTCGCCGGCCCCGGGGTTCACGCCGTTTGCCGGTCCCTCTGAGGGGTCCTCGGCCGGGTCACCGTCCGGCCCGCTGTCTGTCATTGCCCGGGGTAGCGGGGCGGCGGGTTTACACGTAACGGCATCGGCCGAGCGCCGAAGGGACTTAGGCGTGGCCGCCGTTGCCACGGTATGCCCCTCGACATTGCGGTGCCCGACCCGCCGGAACTGGAGGCGATGGACCCGAACGAGTACGAGGACGCCGAGGTTGTTGGCGACACCGACTACCGCCGCGAGGAGATCGAGGTGTTCCTCCGCGAGGGGGCGTGGGCGGCGGCGTTCACCGAGTGGGCCGCCGACAGCGGCATGACGGAGGCGGACTTCGAGATCGTGCGCGACCTGGAACTGCTCGAGCGGTTCGACTTCTTCTGGGACTCCCACGCCGACCGTGTCGGCTACCACGCCCCCGGGCTGCCGGAGGACTGGAAGGAGCGGGGGATCCACCCCGATATCGACTCCTGGGGGACCGTCTCCGCGATCAACGCAGGACTGACCGAACTCGGGCAGGTGGTCTGTGAGGTGCTCAAAGCCGAGTATATCGACTGGGAGACCGACTACGAGGCCCCCGACGACCTGCCGGACTTCTGACCCTGTGAGCCGTATGAGAGACCAGCCCGGTCCGTCGACGCTGTCGGGTCGAGCGTGCCCGAAAGTTGTTTCCCGCGGGGTCACCCTGTCCGGAGTATGAGCTTAGAGGAGCTAACCGAGGATATCGAGTCGACGTACGGCGACCTCGGCGAGGAGCTACCGGTCGACCTGGACCGCGAGACACGCAACGAACTGGCGATGCTCGTCGCCGCGACCGAGCCCGATGACCCCGACGAACTGGTCCGGCGGGCGGTCCACATGCTCTTCCAGACCACCGTCGAGACCGGGAC